>NZ_JADBSZ010000109.1:0-77366 GCF_020246425.1 Microcystis sp. M079S1 | reverse complement strand
ATAAAGAAATAGAAACGATTTTCAAGGAAAAATTAAATCAAATAATTGAGGAATAGAAATCGTGTGTTATGCGATTATTATCGAAAAAGCTGAAAATAACTATTCCGCTTATGTTCCCGATTTACCCGGTTGTGTTACTACCGGTAAAACCCTAGAGGAAATCACAGAAAATATGAAAGAAGCAATTCAATTTCATCTGGAGGGTTTACAAGAGGAAGGGCTGCCAATTCCCCAACCAGCCACCTATTGCGAGTATATCGAAGCGTAACCGATCACCTGCATACTGTCTGCAACTTTTATCTGTTAACATGGAACTGTAAACATATTACTAATGCTCAAATGCAGATCTTGTAGGTGGGGTTGAACGAAACAATAGTGGATCGAAAATGGCTCAGTTATGATAAATTTCCACGGTGAATAGATAGCTTTATGAGAAAATGGAAAGGTAATGCAATCCTCTAAGCCAGATGACTATAGCAGAGCTATTCCCTACTTTGAGAAGTCTGCCTCGTGCAGACAAGTTGAAGGTGATGCAATTTCTGATCGCAGAACTAAGTAAGGACGAGGAGCCAAGCCTACAGCCAGGAGCAACATATTTACTCTCGTCGCCGCTTAATTCACACGCAGCGGCGCAGAAACTTGCTCAACTCCTAGATTCGGAACAAGCAACGCACAATGCGTAACGCCCAACGATTTAACTTTACCGAAGGATTCGATGGGTTTGGTGTCCCCGATGCCTTGCCTCAACTACCTATATCTCTGACATACCAAGATAGATCCGTAGAGTTTTCAGCACTGTTAGACACGGGTGCAAGTGTTAATGTCTTACCGTACAGCGCTGGAGCTCAACTTGGTGCGATTTGGGAAGAGCAGACAACCTCTGTCATCTTAGCTGGTAATTTGGCTTCGATCGAGGCGCGAGGTTTACTGGTTTCGGCACAGATTGGTAATTTCAACCCAGTCCGGCTGGTTTTTGCTTGGAGCTTGTCTGATGATACACCTTTACTACTGGGTCGGATGAATTTTTTTCTAGAATTTGATGTCTGCTTCTATCGTTCACAACTTGTTTTTGAAATCTGCCCTAAATCCTAAAATGCACGGCGATCGCTGATCTTGTAGGGTGCGAAAACGCGCGTGTAACGCACCGCTAACTTTAATCATGGTGGGTTATCAATCAAGATAGATTAAGATCTGAAATAGCAAACAGTACAAACCCTTGAATTTCCCATGACATTGACAACTGACGATACTCAAGACAACCAACAACAGATACTCACTGAGTTACGAGAATTAAAAAAGGAAGTTGAGCAATTTAACCAAAAATTCGATAACTATCAAAAAGCTACACAATGGGTAGTTCAGTTAGCGTTTAGCTTAATTGCAGCCGCTACTGTAACTGTGATTGTCTCAACTGTGCTAGGTAAATAGTGCCGATCTTGTAGTTAACGTAGTGTAACGCACCGCTAACTTTAATGATGGTGAGTTATGAATTATATATCGAGGTTATTTCTACGATATTATCAAGATAGCGAAACCTAATTCTACAAATAATAATGAGACAATTCAAAATCGTCATTGAAAAGCATCCTGATGGCTACGTCGCCTATCCGATTGGCATAACAGGAGCGGTTGTCGGACAAGGAGAAACCTATGAGGAAGTCTTAGCAGATGTTAAGTCTGCTCTTGTTTGCTACTTAGAGGAATTTGGTGAAAAAGGCTTAGAAGATACATCTCCTCTAGAGATTTTTATTGCTGAAGCAGGAATCGCTATCTGATGGCAAAATTTCCAGTCGATGCTCCTAAAAAACGGGTAATCAGAGCCTTTGAAATTTTAGGGTTTTGTCTGGTTCGTGAACGAGAGCATATTGTCATGGCTAGAGATAATCAAGATGGTACTAAAACTCCACTTGTGATGCCTAACCAACCCCAAATCAAAAGTGGTACTTTAAGAGCTATCTGTACACAAATAGGTATTTCTCGTGAAGAATTTATCAACTCTTACAATCGAAGCTAACCAAAATATAACTTGCTATCGCCAATTCTGTAGATCTTGTAGGGTGCGAAAACGCGCGTGTAAAGCACCGCTAATGTTTGGGATAAAATGGAGAAGCTTCAATGCGATCGAGTCCAAGTGCGATTGCTCTGAGAGATGATCGAGGTCAAGCATGACAGTGCAACAACTTCGTTACAGAGATAGGATAGTAGAATAGAGGGGGCTACCATACCGCTGCTTCAGGCTTTAATTTAGTCTTGTCGATCAGTTATTATCATGAAAGAAAAAGTGTACTTGGATTCCACGGTTCCGAGTTATTACTTTGATGAGCGTGAAGCTCTAAAAACTTTTACCGAAATCACAAGGAAGTGGTGGTCGGAGATGTCCAGTTATTATGATTTATATATTTCGGATGCCGTGCTTCAAGAACTAACCAACGGAAACTATCCGCGTAAAGCTGAAATTATTCATTTGGTTTCGACGATTCCTTTACTACCGCCGACTTCTGCTCTTGAACAAGTTGTCGAGTTTTATCTTGCCAACTATGTCATGCCAAGGTCTCTTGTGGGCGACGCTCTACATCTTGCCTATGCCAGCTATTTCGACATTCAATATCTCGTTACTTGGAATTGCAACCACCTAGCGAATGCTAACAAACGGAAGCATATTCGCGTTATCAATGCCCGCCTTGGTTTGTCAACACCTGAAATTGTCACACCACTTGAACTATTCAAAGAGGAGAATAACTTATGATCCACTCAGAGATTTTGCAAGAAAAAGATAAAACTCAAACAAGATTATCGGAGGAATGCACGTCTATCCATGACTATTTAGTTAAGTCTCGCATTGCTGCGGAAAAGGCTGCGGAATCCTACGGGTTTACTCTCAAGTATGCTGAAGAAATTCATAAAATTCGAGAAGAACACACCAAAGCTTTCAACGTCAACACAACAGCCTCTTAGGTTGGCTTGAGCGAAACGCTATAGATTGATTCTGATTAATTGCCAATTCATTGCCAACACAAGAGTTAGGGCGATAACAATTAGAGGAATTTGGTGAACAAGATACACTATAGCCCAGATGTGGATGCTTTATTAATTGAGTTAAACAATAATCCAATTGCTTACGCAGAGGAGGAAGGGAAAACAATATTACATTATTCCGAGGACGATCAGTTAGTTTTAATCGAGATTCTAGATTTTGGTTGTTCTCTATCGGAAGATGCTAGACAAGAACTTGCAAAATCCATATCTTCTCGTGAATTGATTGAAATATAGTTATTAGTTAATATCCATCTCACAACAATTTAAATCATGAAAGGTATTCAGTATATTGTCGATGAAACAGGAGAAAAAACAGCAGTTGTTATCGATCTAAAAGAATGGGGTCAACTGTGGAATGAGTTTTATCAAAATTTACTCGATCGCTCTCCCGTAAACGAAGACTGGATAAATCGATCGCCTTTTCGAGAAAAATTAGATCAGGCTCTCGCATGGAATGCTAATCATCCACCGCAGTTATCAGATCTAGAATCCCTAGAGAGCAAACTTGAAAATAATGAGTAAGGTTTTACTTGATCTGAACAATCCAATTTTTCAGCGAGATTTATTCAATTTACCCAAAAGTGAAGCATCATCCGCTCTGAAAACTTTCAGGAAAATTTCTCAACTAACTTGGGAGCAGTTATATCAAGATCAAGGATTAAAATGGGAGAAAATTAATTCTAAAAAAGGTCAAAAAGGAGAAAAATTGTACAGTTTTAGAATCACGCAAAAATGTAGAGCAATTGCTGCTAGAGAAGGTGATTATTTACGAATACTTTCTTTACATTCCGATCACGATTCAGCTTATCAATAATAATTTGGAACAAGATTTAAGACGTATTCTTCTCAACGAGGCCACCTTAAATAAACAAACAAAGTTCGGTGATATTTATGAAATTAAAGGACTTTTACAAGGGGTCAACGGGATAAACTTACGAGTCTCTACCTATTGGATTATCGACTCACTTACGAAAGAAACAAGATTTGTGACTTTATTACCAGATTAAAAGAGTTAGACTATGAAATTTGATATGTTTTCCGAAGTTCAATTAACCGAAGATTTGCCAGAATCTAATTTGTCTCGTGGCACTCACGCGATTATCGTGGATTATTGTCCTCGACCCGAAGGCCAAGAGGATGGCTATGTTTTAGAAGTGTTAAATAATCAGGGAAAAGCCTATACAGTTATCGCTGTAGAAGTTTCCAAGATTGAATCAATTCAAAATCTTAAACAGGATGAATTTCAAATTATATAATTCTGTTATTCTTGGCTGTGATTTCCTAGAAAACTGAGGTTCAAGAAGCTTAACCCACCATCCTTTTTTTGTGTATGTCTCCAGGGATGACGACTGTTTTCAGGTTGTTACTCTCAAGCGCCAATGAAATATTTACCGTCCGCTCTTTGGTGAAAGTTGAATAAGTTAAAATCAAAGAGAATATCCCTATCGCTACAATCTCAACTATCGATGAATCTCCTGAAAGATAGTAAAAAAATTCGTTTTGTTGACCTTTTTTGTGGTTTGGGAGGGTTTCGAGTGGCGATTGAACAAGTTTGTCGCCAAAAAAACTTAGAATCTGATTGTGTTTTTTCCTGTGATATAGATAAAGACGCTCAGGCAATTTATCACGCTAATTTTGGCGACCAACCCCAGGGAGATATTACCGAAATCGCTGCCCTAGACATTCCCAATCACGATATTTTAATGGCGGGATTTCCCTGTCAACCCTTTAGTATTTGTGGTGATTTAAAGGGATTTGAAGATACCAGAGGCACGCTATTTTTTGAGATTGCCCGCATTTTAAAAGCCAAACAACCCGCAGCATTTATTCTGGAAAATGTCAAGCAATTGCAGGGACATCAACAGGGAAAAACCTTAGAAGTTATTCTCGATACTTTGCAAGATTTAGATTACTATACCGATTATCGGGTTTTGAATGCGCTTAATTTTGGTTTACCGCAAAAACGGGAACGGATTTTTATCGTTGGTTTCCGAGAAGCGCGGGGTTTTATCTGGCCAAAACCAGCTTTATCTAGAACAACTTTAACGGAAATATTAGAAGAAAATGTCTCGGATTTTTATTATGCTTCCGCAAGAATTCAAAAAAGTCGCTTCCTGAAAAGAGAGGGAAAAAAACCTTATAGTGAACCGACCATCTGGCACGAAAATAAAGGAGGAAATGTCAGCGCTTATCCCTATTCCTGTGCCTTGCGAGCAGGAGCATCCTATAATTATTTGTTAGTGGATGGGAAAAGACGCTTAACAGCAAGGGAAATGCTACGTTTACAAGGTTTTCCCGATGATTATCAAATTGTCGGCAGTTATCAAACTATGCGAAAATTAACGGGTAATAGTGTAGCGATTTCCTGCGTAGCTGCTGTGGTTAATTCTGTAATCGAGTCTTTGTTAGATATTGAGCAAGCATCAACTAATTCATTCTCGTTCAATCGAACAACTCAATTAAGTTTATTTTCGACTCAGGAGTTTTAGATAGTGGTAATTATTCAAGACGCTTTTAATTGCCTATATAGACAGTAAAAGCCTAGGAGATTATAGCTTGTTTGAGTCCTAATTTATGTCTCTAAAATTAGCTGAACCATTGCCTTGAGAATTTGGAGCAGATTAATTGCTGATTGAGGATACATTAAATTAAGTTCTGGCATTATCTGATAAGTGGGGTTAGTTTCTTGTCTGAGATAGACGAACATATATTGTAAGCCATTAGTCGCTAATCCCCAAACTGAGGGTTGTCTTTCTAAGCTATTGTAGGCATAAGTCAGTAATTGAGGTAATCCCTGACGTACTTCGATTCCACTCTCTTTAGCTTCAATTACTAAAATCCAAAAAGGGATATCATTGACAGTTGCTATCGAATTATTCACCGTGACAATATCAAAGCGTCCGCTAATAGTTTTATCTTCATCGACAAGGATAATATTATCAATCCCTTCTTCAACCCTAATCTTAATCGGATAACGATAAAAACCCGCTAACCGCAATAGGGGAAATAGGGTTAAAACTTTCACTTGTCCTTCTGATGCTTTATCTTCCATCAAATAGGGTCGAAAATCGTTGCGGATTTGAACAAGTTCTAATTTTTCTGCCTCGCTGACGGTTTCCAATGCTAAAAGCTCTGTAAATGAGACATCCTCAAGCTTTTCTTGGAAATTGAGATGACGTTGAACATCACCAAGGGTTAGTTTACTCGTTTTGAGGGTAAGCATTGATTTAGCAAGCAGTACAGCGCTGTTTCTATTATAGCGTAAAATAGGTGTCTCGGCTGTTCTTGCTAACAAAATAAGCCAAGACAGAAACACAAATCGTAGGGTGTGAAGCGCAAAAACGTAAGACACCAATTTAATAATAAAGTTGGTGTGTGGGGTGCGGATTGTTGATTTGGGTTTTTTAACAGAATTGGTAGCCGTCTAACGCACTCTAAGTTTTACTGTATTTTATCTTTAATTGTAACCGGCTACTTATCTGGATGTATCTAGAAACTGCATATTTTTAGCCATGAAAGTCATCAATTTACAATCTTTCGAGAAAAAAGTTTTCTCCCAAAATGGAGAAGATGGAGTAATTGCTAGGGTGCATCGCTTTCACTAGCGGGGAATATTGACCCCGACAATTCCCACTTTCCGGGGGTATCGGGGGAAGCGCCCAGAATCTGAGATGCTTCCCCTATCTCGACTAATCTCTGTGCCTTAACAAGACCTAGTTAAAAACCCCCACCCTAGCTAGGTTGGATGAGATTATTTAAGCCATAAACCACTTTAGCGGTGATAATCTTATCCTTATCGGTAAGTTCTTCTAACACCTCTTTTCCCTGGACTAAATAGCCAAAAACCGAATAACGACCATCCATGAGATTAAACCCCGGAGGAGTTAATTCATTATCGAATTTAAAGAAAAAGAATTGCGAGGAACCTCCGTTAGGATTAGTATCCGGACGCGCTAGGGCCACCGCACCAAAAGCGTTAAAAGGTAAGGCGAGACTGGGTAAGTAAATCCCTAATTCTTCGAGAGTATTGCCATAAACTGGTTCTTCTTCCCCTTTAATCAAAATTTCTAAGGGAATAGAGCGATATTGCTTAGTTTTCGGGTCAATAAAGCCCTCTTCTGCACCGACGGGATCCCCGGTTTGCACAACGAAATTATCTTCGCTGCGAATGAAGGGTAAACCGTCATAAAAACCCCGTTGGGCTAAATCCACAAAGTTACCCCCATTAATCGGAGCGCTGTAACCATCGACAACGATAGTTAAATCTCCTTTGGTGGTCTGCATCTCTACGGTGGCGCGTCCTCGCAATTGCGGCAAGTTAGCGTATTCTGGGGGAACGTTAAAGGGAAAACCCACCACCATTAATTCTTCTAAAGCGGTGATATTATTGAGCAATTCCCGTCTGGTTGACCAAACTGCGTCTTTATCCTTCGCTTCTACGGCCGTATCGAGGGCTACCACTCCCGTTTTTATTTTTTCGATTAATTCCTCCCCTTGGCTTTTACTTGCTTCGGGAACACTATCTAAGATAGCGTTGCTTTTGGTAGAAAGGGCATAATTGGCATCCTTGACATCTTTTTTAATCGGACTCCAACGCTTGGCCCGCAGATGTTTGGCAATATCTTCGATCGATTGTTGCACTTGACGAATTGGTTTATTATCTATGGGTAAGGCATTGCGTAGAATAGCAGTGGGATCCGTTACCGCATCACCCTGGGCAAGCACAGCTAAAGCAGGGGCAGTCCCCTTAACCGTGAACAGACTTAAGATTAAAAATAGTGCTAGGGCAATACTAGCACCGCTTTTTAAGAAAAATTTGCCCCATTCCCGTAATCTTGTCTTTATTTTCATATTTTGGTCGGTTCCTCAATGGCCATACCTATCCAAAATACTTGTAGGCTTTTAGCGGAACCCTTGTCAATAGGTGAGAAAACTGATCGAAGCCATCAGCCATCAGTTATCAGTTATCAGTTATCAGTTATCAGTTCCCCCATTACTGTTTACTGAAAAAAGGCTCCCCAATTCCCCACCTCCCCAATTCCCCACCTCCCCAATTCCCCACTTCCCCACCTCCTCACTTCCTCACTTCCCCACTTCCCCACTTCCCCACCTCCCCAATTCATAATTCATAATTTATAATTCATAATTCCCACTCCCTTTTTTTACCTTTTATGACTATCATTGTCGATTATCGCTTTCCTCCCGCTATTAATGCCGAAAAACAGGCAAAAACGATCGCTATCGGTCAAACCGCCGGCACTTGGAGCGAGCGCCACAGTCATCGTCAAGAGCAGCTGCAACAACACCTAGCGGAAGTGGTGGGGATCAGGGAGGAAGCCGACGGTTATAAGGTGGCTAGGGTGCGGTTTCCCCAGATAAACGTTGAAAATGACATCGCCAGTCTTTTAACCATGATTTTCGGCAAATATTCCATGGCTGGAGCCGGAAAAGTGGTGGGGGTGTATCTCCCCGAAACCTACGGCACGAAAGCCAAGCTGGGAATCACCGGAATTAGGCAACGTTTGGGGGTTTATGATCGACCTCTAGTTATGGCAATTTTTAAACCCGCTTTAGGACTATCGGCTCAAGATCACGCCGATATCCTGCGAGAAGTGGCTTTTGCTGGCTTAGACGTGATTAAAGATGATGAAATCATGGCGGATCTTCCCGTGGCTCCCACCCACGAGCGCCTAGATTGTTGTCGCCGGGTTTTGGAGGAAGTGCGGCAGCAAACCGGCAGAAATGTTCTCTATGCGGTCAATGTCACCGGAAAAGCGGACGAATTGCAGAGAAAAGCCCGTTTATTGGTGAAACATGGGGCTAATGCCCTGTTATTAAACGTTCTTACCTACGGGTTTTCCGTTTTAGAAGCTTTAGCCAGTGATCCGGCGATCGATGTGCCTATTTTCGCCCATCCTGCCTTTGCCGGAGCGATGTGTGCCGGTAGCGATACGGGATTAGCCTATTCTGTGGTTTTGGGAACGATGATGGCCCACGCAGGAGCCGATGCGGTGCTATATCCCGCCGCCTACGGTAGTTTACCCTTCGATCCCCAGGAGGAGGGCAAAATTCGCGATATTTTGCGCGATAGAAACGTTTTTCCGGTTCCCTCGGCCGGCATTCGTCCAGGTATTGTTCCCCAGGTCCTTCGGGATTACGGACGTAATGTTATCCTCAATGCGGGAACCGGAATTATGGACCACCCATCGGGACCGGCCAGTGGTGTGAGGGCTTTTTTTGAAGCTTTAGCCAGAATAGAAGCGGGTGATTCTTTTGATCCCGCCAATTTGCCCGAAGGAGCCTTAAAACAGGCAATTCTAGAGTGGGGTTAAGCTCAATTCTTTCAAATGCACTATAGACACATTTTGTCAAGCATTTTTATCAAAAATTAACAAATAACTTCCCGTTTTAGATAGGGTTGCAGCACTTCTGGCACTTTTACCGTCCCGTCTGCCTGTTGATAATTTTCTAGGATAGCAGCCATAGTACGACCGATCGCTAATCCCGAACCGTTGAGGGTGTGGACAAAATTAGTGCCTTTTTGCCCTTTTTCTTTAAAGCGAATATTTGCCCGTCGTGCCTGGAAGTCTCTAAAATTAGAACAACTGGAAATTTCCCGATAGGTATTAGCCGAAGGTAGCCACACTTCTAAGTCATAACATTTAGCAGCCGAAAAACCCAAGTCACCGGTACACAATTCAATCACCCGATAGGGCAACTGTAAAGCTTGTAGGATTGCCTCCGCATTAGCGACTAAACTTTCATGTTCCTGAGCAGAAGCGTCAGGATGGACGATTTTGACCATTTCCACCTTATTAAATTGATGCAAACGGATCAAGCCCCTCGTATCTTTGCCATAGCTGCCCGCTTCTCGACGAAAACAAGGGGTATAGGCACAGTGTTTGATCGGTAATTGCTCCGATGAGAGGATTTCATCGCGATAGAGGTTAGTTACAGGTACTTCTGCCGTTGGTGCTAACCAAAGCTCATCATCTCGACATTTAAAGCTTTCTTCCGCAAATTTCGGCAGTTGTCCCGTCCCGCGCAGGGAGTCACTATTAATTAAAATTGGCGGTAAAACTTCTGTATAACCGGCGACAATATGGCGATCGAGCATAAAATTAATTAAAGCTCTTTCTAGGGCAGCCCCGACAGCGATAAGATTAACAAAACGACTCTGGGCGATTTTTACTGCCCGTTCAAAGTCTAAAATGCCCAATTTTTCCCCAATTTCCCAGTGAGGCAAAATATTCGGGTTGGTGGGTTTATATTCTTCTCCCCAGCGTCTAACTTCCACATTTTCCCGTTCATCCTTACCGATGGGAGTGGTTTCACTGGGTAAATTGGGTAAATCTAAGATTTTTTGGTCAATAGCAGCTTTAATGGCTTTTTCCTGCGGTTCTAATTGAGCTAGTTTACTTTTAATCTCGTTTCCTTCTGTTTTCATTGCCAAGATTTCGGGACTGTTGACATCGCTGCCACTTTTAACTTTTTGTCCCACCAGTTTACCGATTTCGTTACCCCGGCCCTGTAAACTGCTGCGTTCTAACTCTAAAGCCTTCTGTTGTTGATTTAACTGGAGAATAGGAGCAATATCATAACTACCTCCCCGACTATCTAAGCGTTTCTGTACTTCCTCTGGATTTTCTCTAATTTGCTTTAGGTCTAACATGGTAAGTGGGTGGGTGGAATTAAATATAAGATGAACGTAGTGCGATCGCATCGCTTCGTAGGTTGGGTTGAAGCATGAAACCCAACGCCCGATCATGTTACGCTACCGCTAACCCATCCTACAAATAATTGTGCCTCCCTACTTAAAATTAGCGGTATATTGAATTGTGGTGTTTGGAGTAAGTCTCATGCTCAAGTATCTGCCTGTTAAATTCCTGCGTTTTTTAGCGATTAGCTGTCTTGTCACGCTAATCTGTCTAGGATTTGACCGTTTACACCCCGTTAAAGCTAATCCCACCCTCATAGCTCAAAATGCTTGGGCCGGGGCCTCCTTCCCCGTGGAAAACTTTCAAACCTATACCTCCGGTTTCGGTTATCGTTTCTCTCCCATGGATGGCAGTCAACAATTTCATGCCGGGTTAGATCTGGCCGCACCCTTGGGCAGTTATATTCGCAATTGGTGGACCGGCAGAATCGTCGAATTATCGGATAATACAGGCTGTGGCACCATGATTAAGATGCAATCGGGTCAATGGACACATATTTATTGTCATCTCATGGGTTCGGTTCAATCCGATAGCCGCGGTACTTTTTTGATTGATAGGTCAGGAGGAATCGTCCTTACTCTCGGTCAGGATATACCGGCAGGGGCGCGCATGGCTAGAGTGGGAATGACCGGACGCACCACTGGACCACATCTGCACTGGGGACTGATGTACGGCAATCAATACGTTGACCCCGCTTTGGTTTTAAATGCTATGTACGGCTCTAATCCTTCCGGTAATAGTTAATATCTCCTGGAAAAATCAAAAATCTTCCCTTAGTGAGGAGACTCCGAGGCGGTCGAGGAGACAGAGGAGTAGAAAAAAGACAATAGACAAGTATTATATCAATAAAGCCCACAATTCTGACTACTGGCTACTGGCTACTGACTCCTAACTCTCAGGACAATTTGTGATTTTTACAAGAGGTTCAATGAATAACGAGGGACACTGCTAAAATTAAGCTGACCGATTCAGGTATATCCAGATAAAATGCGAATATTAACCCTTGTACCGGGAGGAATTAGCAATCAACTGCTGTTTTTTCCCACTCTAGAAACCCTCCAGCAAACTTACCCCCAAAGCAGCATTGATGTTTTGGTCGAACCTAGGGCAAAAGCTGCCTATCGTCTCTGTCCCCAGGTTAGGGAAGTGCTTTTATTTGACTATCGAGATCAGTACGGATTAGCGGATTATTTAAATATTTTGGGAGTAATTCGAGACCGGGAGTACGAAATCGCCATTAGTCTCACCAATCGTCCTGCTATCAATCTTTTACTCTGGTTAAATGGTGTTCCTAACCGTATAGGCTATGAAAATAATGGCAGCTGGTTCTTATCGGAACAAGTACCCCGGCCAACGGAAGGCTATCTAGCGGATAATTATCACGCACTGGTCAAAGGGTTAAAGATTGCCGCACCCTGTCCACCTTTAAAACTAACCTTGAATCGCGATGATATCGATTGGGCCGAAATGGAGCAGCAACGCCTCAATATCAAGGATAGCGGCTATATTCTCCTCTACGCTGGCGGTAGCGATCTGAGCATCAGCCAAGGACTGGAAACGCTTTATCCCCTGGAGAGTTGGCTAGAAATTATCCAAGGCATTCGCCATCAACAACCGGATTTACCAATTGTCGCGATCCAGGGAGAATTGGATGAAGCTTGGGTTTTAGCACTCAAGGCCATGGATAATAACTTAAAAGTGTCCAGAACGGCCGATATCGGTAAAATGGCGGCCATGATCGCCGGTGCTAATTTATTGTTATCTACCGAAAGTGTCCCTTTACAGTTAGCCGTGGCCGTGGGAACCTATACCCTATCTCTGCTGGTTCCTTCGTTGTCTAAGAGAGTTTTACCGAGTGGGGGAGAGCTTCATCGATATATTGAAGCTAATACGGGAAAAGTCGCCGATATTACTCCCGAAACTGTCTTGAAAAAGATTTGGGGCAGGTAAAGAATCGGGTTTCGATCGCTTTTCTCGTGGCTCGAAACCCGAAAAAAATCGGCATCAAGGCTCAATTTTGCGATTGAGATAACTGACTTTTCAAGGATTCTAGGGAGGCCCAACGACCATCGATGGCAGTATTTTCTGGAAGAAAAAAATCGGGTGGTTGACAATTGGCTCCGCAGAGTTGACGGGGAGGCAAAGTTAGACACAACTGCTCGTATAACCACATTTGCGGGTCAAAATCCCCGTTAGGATCGAGGGTTTCCGAGAGATCTTCGTAGGCTATTTCTCGCTCTAGAGGATAGGAGTGATCGTAGTCTTTATTTTTGTCTAGCCAGATTAATTCGGAAGTGTTTAATTGCAGACGATGATTATATTGTTGTAAACAGCGATCGCAGGTTAAGGTGACGATGGTTTCTGCTTTCACCGATACTTCCAAAAAATTGCCCCCATGTCTAACCAGCAAGGTCCCCCGCACTGGTGTCAAGGTTTCTAGACCAGGGATAAAATTATCGATGATGATCACTCTTTGTCGATCAGGAGATTTGAGGAGGTGGGGGATAAAAATAGTTTCCATAGATAACTCCTGTATCATTTATCGGTTATCGGGTGTCAACTGCGTTAGCGAGTAACGCCATCATAATTGCTCGGTGACAATCTTTACTTATATCAGCTTATCGCAGACTGACCTCTAGAGACATAGACCAGTCCTAGACTGTGGGGTGTGGGGTGTATTTTCAGTGAACAGTGAACAGTAAACAGTAATCAGTGAACTGAAAACTCACATCTGATAACTGATAACTGATAACTGATAACTGATAACTGACTCCTGCATTTGACAGGCTGTCTGTTGATCGATCGAGAAAGTTTCCTCAGAATTGGGAGTATATGCACAAAGATACTCCTATGTCAACGGTTTTGAAAAATTTTCTTCCTCGCCTCGGTGGATTGGTTATGGTTGCACTGCTCTGCTCGCTTGTGCTGGGGGGATTGCCTCGGCAGGGAAAAGCGGATCAATCAGTACATTTATCCTATTGGTTGCGATCAGGAATTGAACAACTAGAGGCAGGTAATTATCAGCAAGCTTTGCAGGATTTCAATCAGTCGCTCGAACGGGAAAATAACTTGGCCCTAGCCTACAGTAATCGCTGTTTAACTGAGATTTATTTGCAGGATTATCTCCACGCTTGGCAGGACTGCACCCGCTCTTTACAACAGCAATCCGATAATTATCTAGCCTATTTCCATCGGGGTTTAGCTTTTTATCGTTTGGGAGATTATTCACAGGCGCTGACCGATTATAACCAGACTATCCGGCTAAAACCCACCTATTATCAAGCCTACTATAATCGGGGTTTAGTTCAGGCGGCCATGAAAAATTATCCCCTTGCCCTAGCGGATTTTAATCAATCCTTGCGTCAAATTACTAACCAGCAACCCGACACTTTAGCCACTATTTATAATGATCGAGGTTTATCTCATTTAGCCCTCCACAATTTTACCTCAGCCAAAGCGGATTTTAATCAAGCTCTCCGGTTAAATAAAAATAACGCCTCAGCCCACTATAATCTAGCTTGTACCGCTCACGAATTAGGTGAATACGACCGCTCTATCGCCCATTTAAATCGAGCGATTGCCATCGATCCTTTTTATGCCGATGCTTATATTAGAAGGGGATTACTGCGGCATCAATTGGGTTATTATCAATCGGCTTTAGCGGATTTAAATCAAGGAGCCAATCACCTCTATCAACAGGGATTGCACCACAATTATCAGCAAATCCTCGCCCTCATCGAGCAGATCCACCAACAGTTACTTTCCCTACCATCTCCCATTGTTTAAAAGAGCGATCAATATTATAAAGGAAAGCGCTTCATGGCTGTGACGGCGAGACGGGCATTATCTTTAAGGACTGGAGAAACCCGGGGAATTTGGGGAATTTGCCAGAGAACATCGACGGTGCGCCGTAATAATCGCACTATATCTCCCTCATCGAGACTGGTATTTTCGCACAATTCCGGCCAAGATGTCCCCTGGGCCCAACGGGAGGCAATCCCCATCAGTTGGGTTTCTAACCAGACGGGAATAGTGATATCGTAGCGAGATTGAGCTTGATAGAGTAAACGGCGAACTTCTCGCAGACCGGGGGAATTTCCCTCTCCTTGCCGCAAAATATCGATAACTTCTGGCACAGGCGGGTAATTGCACCAAGTATCGGGGCGAGGGGGTTCCGTAATCATGGCGCTGATGGCGGCGGCTAGTTGGCTAGGAGTCAATCTGTCCAAATCTCCGGACATCATCGCTAATCCTAACCAGAGTTCATTTTCCCCGCGAATAGTGGCCGCCGCTTCTCCGAGGGGAGTGGGCAAATAACCCTCTAATGCTTGGAATTCTCGCAAAATCTCGATTAGATTCAGAAATTCTTCCCAGTAGTAGGATTTACGGGATTGTTGTTTTTGGTATTTAATCTGGGTCTTGTGTAACTTATCGCGAGCAATCTCTCGATCGTAGTATAATTTCATCAATCGCCCCGGATTTTTGCGTTTTTGCAGGGGATGAGCGGCAATTTGACTATTGACAATTTCAATTTTTTGTGCCTGTGTTTCCAGTTCCACCACCGGTGGGATGCCCTGCACTTGTTGGGGGATGAAATCGGCGATCGCCTGAGTATTTTCCTCACCTTTGCGCCAACCCCCTAGGGAAACTGCTGCTAGGGAAGGGGGTATCAGTTCGCCTAATTCCGCGGGAGCGAGAAAACCTCGATCGATCTCGCTAATATCGGCATAGGCGGCTAAATACCAGCGATTATCACTGCCTAAACAAACAAGGGTTCGCACTTGACCGGCTCCGTGCAGGGTATTGACAAAGATAGCGGGGACGGGGACGGGAACCTTAA
This sequence comes from Microcystis sp. M079S1, assembly GCF_020246425.1. NCBI lineage: Bacteria > Bacillati > Cyanobacteriota > Cyanophyceae > Chroococcales > Microcystaceae > Microcystis > Microcystis sp. M079S1. The sequence continues at coordinate 61,772 of NZ_JADBSZ010000109.1, read as the reverse complement.
TATGTTTGCCCTTGAGATGGAGGATGGTTCCGACGGGAATATTCGGCAATTTTAGATGTATTTCCTGTCTTTTCTGTGCCTCTGACTGACTAGCGATGATTTTATACAGTCTTTCTTCTTCCCGCAGTCTTTCCCGTAGCTTTTCGTAACTGAAGACCTGATCCCGCTCGATACCGGCTAACTCCATATCCAACTTAGCTAATTCGGTGGTTAAGGCGGTAATCTGTTGTCGTTCGGGGCTTAACTTCAAACGAGCGAGATATTCGGCGAAACTGCGCTCTAAGAGGTCTTTTACCTCCTCTAGACTGTGTTTTTGCAAGAGATTTAAGACCATGCCGTAACTGGGTGCAAAACAGCTTTGCAGGGGTTCCGGTTGGGCGGTGGCGAGAAAAGCCGCTTCTTTTACCCCTTCAAAGGGCGTTTGTACTGTCACCACATGGCCCACCGCGTCCATTCCCCGGCGACCCGCCCGGCCGGCAATCTGGACAAATTCCGAGGGAGTCAGCATACTATGGCCATCATCGGTGCGTTTGGAGAGGGCCGAGATAACGGTGGTGCGGGCGGGCATATTAATCCCGGCCGAGAGGGTAGCGGTGGCAAAAACCACCTTAATTAAACCGGCTTCAAAGAGTTGTTCGACTAATTCTTTCCAGAGGGGTAAAATCCCGGCATGGTGAACACCACAGCCCCGGGTGAGGGGTTCCACTTGGTCGGCGCGCACCAATTGGGAAGCACTGGCCAGGAATTCAAATAGTTGATTTTTCGTCTCGGGGTCGGCGGTTAAGAGGCTGAGGAGTTGCTCGTCGGACTGGGGGTTATTAGCGAAAAAAGCCAGTAATTTTTGGTGTAGGGGCGGATTTTCGACGGCAAAGAAGGAAAGGGTCAGTTCTTGCAGATTGGGATTATCTTCCAGGAAGAAAATGAGTAACCGGTAGTAAATGGCTCTAGCTTCTTCTGGATTAACGAGATTGAGGTTTTTTAGCTCTCGAATCGCCTGATCGCAACCTTTGCGGCTGAAAATGACGTAAATGGCCGGGAGCATATCCTTGTCCCGCAGAGTGGTGACAATGGAGGCGATGGTGGGACAATCTTCTCGTTTTAAGCGTCGGGGTTTGCCGTGGCCGACTTTTGATCGTAGTTTCGGGTTAACTTTGCTCTGTTTTGGGTCGAGCAGCGGGAATAATCCCTCTTTATTGGCGAAATAAAAGCGCAGGGGGACGGGGCGAAAATCGGAGTTAATTAGCTCGCAGCTGGAGGTCTGTTTATTGTCGCCGGGTTGGGGCAGTTGCCGCACCCAGTTAATCCAGTCGGTGAGTTCCCCCGGGTTGCCGATGGTGGCGGAGAGGGCAACTAATTGGATACTAGGGGGACAGTAGATAATTGATTCTTCCCAAACGGTGCCGCGACCTCGATCGCTGATATAGTGACATTCATCGAGAACCAGGGTTTCCACGTTTTCTAGGGAAGTGCCTACCTCACCGATCGGAGTCCTATACAGCATATTGCGAAAAATTTCTGTAGTCATGACTACAATTAACGCTGAGGGATTGATCACCACATCGCCGGTAATCAATCCCACTTCCGCAAAGAGCAGCGGGGAATCCTCATCGCCATCGGTGGGGGTACGACCGAATTTTTCTTGAAAATCCCGGAATTTTTGGTTAGAAAGAGCTTTCAGGGGAGTGGTGTAGAAAACCCGTTTGCCCCTTTCTAGGGCGCGATAGATAGCGTATTCTCCGATTAAAGTTTTGCCGGAACCCGTGGGAGCGCAGACAACCACTGATTTACCGGCAGCGAGAGCGGCGATCGCCGATTGCTGGAAGTCGTCGAGTTTAAAGGGAAAAATGGTTTTGAAATCCAAAGAGGTAGGGTTAAGGGACTCTTTCACGTCAAGTCTAAGAGGAGAAATTTTCTTAATTGTGGCTATTCTGGCTGGCTTTTTTTATTCTAGTCGAAAAAAGCGGACTTCTAGAAACTAGGGACAGCTTGACCTTTGGGGGTGATGCCTGATCCCATCATACTTCATCTTTATGAGAAATGCGGTATCACTAATAATTGTATCTCTATTTTGTCCTTAACTTGATTAATTATACTTACTGATGATGATTAAATTTCGTGCTGAAGACTGTCTAGTTTTAGTGGTTGATGATGTCAGTAAAAATCTCCAATTGGCTGTGGAGATTCTTGATTCTGCTGGTTATGCCACCATTTTTGCTAGTAGTTTTAAACAGGCAATAGAACAAGTAAAAACTGCTAATCCTGACCTAATTCTTCTTGACTTAATGATGCCAGATATGGGGGGAATAGAACTTTGCCGAAGACTAAAAACTGACACTTTATACGCTCATATACCGATTATATTTGTGACAGATAGTAAGGAAAAAGAAGATATTATCAATGCTTTTAATTCTGGGGCTGTGGACTATGTAAATAAACCATTTCATAGTTGGGAACTGTTAGCCAGAGTTAAAATTCATCTAGAACTGAAAAAGACTCAAGAAGAACTGAAAAATATCAATTCTCAACTAGAAAAGTTAGTCAGAACTGATAGCCTAACTGGGGTAAATAATCGTCGAGAGATTTTTTCCTTGGGCGAGAAAGAATTTCAACGATGTCGTCGTTATCATCGTTATTTTTCGGTTCTAGTCATCGATATGGACTATTTTAAACATATTAACGATACCTTTGGTCATATCCTAGGAGACAAAACTTTAATTACTGTCGCTGGGGCAATTAAAAACTGTCTGCGTCAAGTGGATAGTTTTGGGCGCTTTGGGGGCGAGGAATTTGTCGCTATTCTCCCAGAAACTAATCTTGAGGATGCCGGAACCTTAGCCTGGCGCATTTGTCAAGTAATTAACAAGTTAAATATTGAAATTGATCGACAAAAAGTGCGAGTTACTGCTAGTATCGGTGTGGCAACATTTAGCCCTCAAGATAATAATCTGGAAGAGGTGATCGAGCGGGCTGATCGTGCCATGTTCGCCGCTAAAAATCAAGGTAGAAATCAAGTTAGTCTAGGTAAAACAGTATGAAAAATTTGTTATTTATTCTTGGTTTTTTGCTCTTAGGTGTAGCCCCAAGTTTTAGCGCCGATCTCGATACGATTATACGCCGGGGAAAATTAATTGTCGCTGTCAAAAATAATCTCCCTCCCCTCGCTTTCCTTGATTCTCAGGGCAATCTGCAAGGATTGGAAATCGACATCGCTAAACGTCTAGCTGAAGAAATTCTCGGTTCTGACAGTGCTATTATTCTCAAACCCGTTAGTAATCAAGAACGTTTACAGGTGGTTATTGATGATCGGGTGGATTTGGCGATCGCTCGTGTGGCGATTACTCCCGCACGTCAGCGCTTAGTGGATTTTAGCCCCTTTTATTACCTCGATAGCAGCGGTTTTGTGACGAAAAATCTGCTATTTCAGCGTTTAGAAGACCTAGCTAACTCTAGAATCGCCGTACTCAACGGCTCGACGACAATCGCCCTTGTGCGTTCCCATTTACCTAACGCTACCCTGCGCGGGGTTGCTTCCTATCAAGAAGCTTTTAATTTACTGGAAACTGGGGAAATAGACGCTTTTGCGGCTGATAATAGCCTTTTAACCAGTTGGGTGCAGCAATTCCCCAATTATCGTCAATTACCGATCCAGTTGGGGGCGATCGCTCTAGGAGTCGTTCTCCCTAAAGGGTTACAGTACCAAAGTCTCCGAGAACGCGTCAACCAAGCGATCGAGCGGCTAGAATCCACCGGCTGGTTAGTAGAACGGGTGAACTATTGGGGCTTACCCCTGAGAATTCGGGAAATGGGGAGATAGGGTGATGGGGTGTGGGGTGTGGGGTGTGGGGAGAGGGAAGTCGGGTGTGGGGTGTGGGGTGTAGGGTGTGGGGTGTGGGGTGTGGGGAGAAAAAAGCTGATAACTGACAACTGATAACTGACAACTGATAACTGACTAAATCCTGCTATAATTTGAGGGAATAAGTATAAAAATATTAATTGCTCGATCGCTAATTATGGAAGATACCCTGCCGCTTATTTACGTTTCTGGATTGCTAATTTTCGTGATCGGTTTAGGAATTTTTGTCATCGTGCAAATCTTTAAAACCCGTCGAGTGGAAGGAACCTTTAACAAGCTACAAAAGAAATTGCAAAAAGAAAAAGGTACAGCTAAAGATTACTATGAATTAGGGAGTCTTTATCTCGATAAAAAACTCTATGTTCAAGCATTGAGTTTACTACAAAAGGCTTTAAAAATCTCTGGGGAAGAAAGCATCGAACCAGAAAATCAAGCTCTAATCTACAATGCGCTCGGTTTTTCCTATTTTGCCCAAGAACAATTAGAATTAGCGATTCGTAACTACAAAGAAGCAATTAAACTTTATCCTGAATACTCGATCGCTCTCAATAATCTTGGCAATGTTTACGAAAAGAAACAAATGGCTAAAAAAGCTCTCGAAACCTACGAAGAAACTCTCAAATTTGATCCTAATAATACCGTAGCCAAAAAGCGAGCCGAATCCCTGCGTAAACGCTTCGCTGAATCGAAATAGTTTTGACTACTATCAAATTCTTTTTAGAGATCGAAGATTCTTCGATCTCTTTCTTTATTTCAAGCCATAAAACAAGACAATTAAACTAGGGGTTAAAATCGTCAAAATTAAATTTAGGGGCGCACCCAAACGGGTAAAATCGAGGAATTTATAGCCGCCAGGTGCATAAACCATGGTATTAGTTTGATAGCCAATCGGTGTTAGATAACTATTAGAAGCAGCAAAGGTGACAGCATACATAAAAGCCAAAGGATTTAAACCCAAAGTTTTCGCCACTTCCACGGCGACGGGAATCATTAACACCACGGCGGCGTTATTAGAGAGGATTTCAGTCAAAACTGAGGTAATTAGATAGAAAAAAACTAAGATCCAAAACCCCGAAAGATTACCGCCGATAGCCACTAAATTATCTGCCAACCATTTAGTCGTTCCCGAGTTATCCATGGCAGTACCCAGGGGAATTAAACCCGCTAATAAAAAGATAATATCCCAACGAATGGAACCATAGACTTCCCCCGGTTTTAGACAGCCAGTAATTACCATTAAAACCACCCCGACTAAACTGGTGACGAGAATCGGTTGAATATCAAAAGCGGCAATAATAATCACCAACAAAGTAATCATTAAAGCAATAATGCCCTTATCCTGTCGTAATGATTCAATTTCCTTTTCTTCTAAGACTAATAATTCTCGCGTAGTTTGTAACCCCACAAAACTCTGTTTTGGTCCTTGAACTAAGAGCAAATCGCCAAACTTTAAAGGAATTTTCCCTAATCTTCCTTGCAGTAATTCTGAACCACGCCGAATCGCTAAAACCGTTGCGTTATAACGCTGACGGAATTTCAAATCTTTTAAAGTTGTCCCAATTAAACGGGAATTAGAGAGAATCAAAACCTCGGCTAATTTTTCCTCACCTGTAGTAATTGTCGATTCAATATCTCCTTTCTGAAATTTGACATCGGCAAAGATTTCTAAGCCTCGTTCATCTTTAATTTTTAATAGTTCTTCCCGACTACTGTGAACGATTAAAATATCGCCAGCATTGAGAACTTTATCGGCTAAAGGCTGGTATAAATGTACCTTATTTCTGATTAATTCCAACACATCAAAATTAAACTTTCTTTGTAGTCCACTTTGGGATAAAGTTTGACCGATAAGATTAGAACGAGGGGTAATAATTACCTCACTCAGATATACTTTAGAACCATAATCATCCTCTAAAAATTCCCCAGTGGAAGATTTGCGGTCGGGTAGTAATTTCGGAGCAACAATTGTTAAATAAATCAAACCTGCTAAAAAAGTTACTAATCCTAAAGCAGTGAATTGAAATAAGCTAAATTCCCCATAACCCAGCTTGGCAGAAATACCACTAGCGAGAATGTTAGTAGAAGTCCCCACCACCGTAATCATCCCCGCTAAAACCGTCGCGTAGGAAAGGGGAATTAATAACTTAGAAGGAGAAATTTTTTGTTTTTTACACCAATCTTCGACGATGGGTAAAAAGATCGCCACCACTGCCGTGTTATTAATAAAAGCACTAATCGGCCCCACTAATGCCCCCAAGACAAATACCTGTTGGTGGGGATTTTTGCCCCCCCAAACCAGCAAGCGATCGCGAATTACTTGAATCACTCCCGTGCGGGTAATTCCAGCACTAAGCACAAACATCGCCATCACTGTCACCGTGGCAGAATTACTAAATCCGGCGATACCTTCTTCGGGAGTAACTAAACCCAAAAGAATCAGGACAATCGCCACGCATAAAGCGGTTAAATCTACTGGTAGCCATTCCGCCACGAAAGCGACTAAAGCAACGACTAAAACCGTTAAAGTCAGAATAATTGGTGTTGGCATTGATTTATTTTTTCGTCATGAACCAGCGAATAAATAACTTCTCCAACTCAATCCAAACAAACATTAAGGCACTAAATCCAAAACAGATTAATAATTCTGTGCCACTAATCCATTGAGTACCGAAGAAGCTTTGTAGGGGAGGAGCATAAATTAACAACAATTGTAGGATCGTTGTCAAGCCCACGGCAGCAATAATGTAAGGATTAGAGAAGGGATTCATTTGCACAGCTAACTGGGTATGGGAACGCACCGCTAAAGCATGACCCATTTGTGCTAAACAGAGGGTAGTAAATACCATGGTTTTCCAACGTCCGGGATCTCCGATTTCGGGAGTTGCTTGAGTATATCGGTAAGCCCAGTACATCATAATAATGGTGAGAATGGCAAAGACGATGCCGATGCGAATCATATACCAACCCAAACCGCGGGCGAAAATGCTTTCCCGGGGGCTAAAAGGTGGACGTTTCATCACATTAGGTTCGGCGGGTTCCATTGCCAGAGCAAGAGCCGGTAAACCGTCGGTGACAAGGTTCATCCAGAGGATTTGCAAGGGAGAAAGGGGTACACCGCCTAAACCGAGCAGAGGAGCCGCTGCAATCGTTAAAACCTCGCCAATATTACTGCCGAGAATGTATTTAATAAAGCGCCGAATGTTACTGTAAACCACGCGCCCTTCTTCGGTGGCGGCGACGATGGTGGCAAAATTATCATCTAGCAAAATCATATCACTGGCTTCTTTGCTGACATCGGTTCCCGTAATGCCCATGGCGATACCGATATCCGCTTGTTTTAGTGCCGGAGCATCGTTCACCCCGTCCCCCGTCATGGCGACGAATTTGCCCCGTTTTTGCAAAGCTTGGACGATTCTCAGCTTATGTTCGGGAGAAACGCGAGCATAGACGCTAACACCATCTACCTCTCCCTCTAGGTCATTCTGAGACATTTTTTCTAATTCTTTACCCGTGATTACTCGCTCCCCGGGGGCAGCAATGCCTAATTCAATGGCGATCGCCTTGGCCGTTAATTGGTGATCTCCGGTAATCATAATCGGACGAATTCCCGCTTGACGACAGAGAGCAACCGCTTCTTTAACTTCTTTGCGGGGTGCATCGAGCATTCCCACCAATCCCAACCAAACCAGGGATTGTTCCTCACTATCTTCTCTTTCCGCTTCCGGCACTTCTGTCATCGGTTTATAGGAAAAACCTAAAACTCGTAGGCCATTACCCGCCATTTCGTCATTTTGTGCCAAAATACGGCTTCTTTGTTCAGCTGTTAAGGGTTGACTTTCTGCCCCAACTTGGATCAGAGAACAACGTTCGAGAATTAATTCCGGTGAGCCTTTGGTAAACATTAAATAGGCAGAATCCCCCAAACCTAACTGGGCATTCTCACAGATTACTGACATTCTCTTTCGTTCGGAAGAAAAGGGAAATTCCCCTAAACGAGGGCTTTTGGGTGTTAATGCTTCCCGATATAGTCCGCCTTTACCCGCCAACGTCAGTAAAGCTCCTTCGGTGGGATCGCCTAAAATTGACCATTCTTGCGCTTTATTTTGCAAAAGTGCATCATTACACAGCACACAAGCCGTTAAAATTGCCTGTAGTTCGGGATCACTTTCACTAGCACCACTAAACTCACCGATGGGCGCGTAACCTTCCCCCGTGACAGTAATGACATGGTGGGAAGTATTGACTTTCTGCACCACCATTTTATTTTGAGTTAAAGTTCCGGTTTTATCGGAGCAAATCGTCGTTACCGAGCCTAAAGTTTCCACTGCCGGCAATTTACGGATTAAAGCTTGTCTTCTCACCATTCTTTGGGTTCCAATTGCCAATGTCACCGTTACCACTGCCGGTAAACCTTCGGGGACAACAGCCACAGCCATACTGAGGGAGGTTTCTAATAATGACTCAAAAAACTGCCAACCGGAGCTAATTACGCCCCAAAGCACGACTACAGCCACTAAAGCTAGGGAACCACTCACTAAAACGTTACCTAACTGCGACATTCGCTGTTGTAGGGGAGTTGGTTCACTTTCTACTCCTTGCAACAAAGCGGCAATTTTACCGATTTCCGTATCCATTCCCGTCTTGGTAATCGCCACTTTCCCGCGCCCTTGTACTACTTCTGTACCCTGATAGACGAGGTTAATGCGATCGCCCAAAGAGGCATCTTCTGGTAAAACCTTCTGTGCTTGTTTATTCACCGATTCCGCCTCACCCGTTAAGGCAGCTTCGCGGATTTGCAGGTTTTGTGCTTCTAATAATCTGCCATCGGCGGCAATTTGTACCCCCGCTTCCAGTAACATGATATCCCCGGGGACAAGTTCCTTGGCCGCCACTTCAAAGGTGCTACCATTACGAATAACCCGGACTTTCGGCGAGGATAACTGCTTAAGGGCCGCTAATGCCTTTTCTGCCCGACTTTCCTGTAAATATCCTAAAATACCGTTTAAAATAACAATTGTAAAAATAGCGATCGCGTCTTTGGGAAATTCCCCTTTTTTCAGGTCCAAAACTGCCGAAACCACCGCCACGGCGATCAGCATCACTAACATAATGTTAGTAAACTGTTCCGATAAAATCATTAACGGGCTACGTCCCCCCGTTTCTTTTAGTTCATTTAATCCGAAAATATCCTTTCTTTTAACAATTTCAGCCTCGATTAAGCCGGTTTCCCCATTGGTTCTCAGTATTTCTAGGGTTTGTTCCCCAGTTAAATTATGCCAAGCACGATTATTCTCTATTTCCGAGACTTGAGGTGACGTAGTGGGAAAAGTCATAGCGATCGATTGAAGAGGGTGTACGCGTGAACTAAAAAGGTAAGCGAATTAAGCTAATTACATATCACAATATCAGTTATCAGTTATCAGTGACCAGTAATCAGTTATCAGTGACCAGTAATCAGTAATCAGTTATCAGTGACCAGTAAGCAGTTATCAGTGACCAGCAAACAGTTATCAGTGACCAGTAAGCAGTAAGCAGTTATCAAGGAAGTGGGGAGACCACTTCGTGCGCGTTGCGGGGGGAGAATAAATAAAAATAATCTCCTGCCTTTTGCCTCCTACCTTTTGCCTTTTGCCTCCTGCCTCCTGCCTTTTGCCTCCTACCTTCTCGATAAGCTGAAAAAAATGTAACGAAATGTGAAGTATAATAGCGAATGTGATAAAGACAAGACATTAGAGAGTAGATAAGAAAAGATGCGAGTTGCGATCGCTGGTGCGGGACTAGCCGGATTATCTTGTGCGAAATACCTTGTCGATGCGGGACATACGCCCATCGTACTGGAACGTCGCGATGTATTAGGGGGAAAAATTGCCGCTTGGAAAGATGCCGATGGGGACTGGTACGAAACCGGTTTACATATCTTCTTTGGCGCTTATCCCAATATGCTGCAATTATTCCAAGAATTAGGTATAGAAGATCGTTTACAGTGGAAAGAACACTCGATGATCTTCAATCAGCCGGAAAAACCGGGGACTTATTCGCGGTTTGACTTCCCTGATATTCCCGCCCCAATTAACGGTATTGTTGCCATTCTCCGCAATAACGATATGTTAACTTGGGAGGAAAAAATTAAATTTGGACTCGGTTTAATTCCTGCCATTGTTAAAGGCCAAAGTTACGTCGAGGAGATGGATAAATATTCTTGGTCGGAATGGTTAGAGAAACAAAACATACCGACTAGGGTAGAAAAAGAAGTGTTTATCGCTATGTCGAAAGCCCTAAACTTTATCGATCCTAACGAGATTTCCGCCACAATTCTACTAACGGCCCTCAACCGCTTTTTACAGGAGAAAAACGGCTCAAAAATGGCTTTTCTCGACGGTTCACCCCCGGAAAGACTCTGCCAACCTTTAGTCGATTACATCACCGCTAGAGGCGGCGAAGTGCGCTTAAACGCCCCTTTAAAAGAGATTGTGTTAAATGAAGATGGCACAGTTAAAGCCTTCTTAATGCGCGGTTTAGACGGTGGGGAAGATTATCTTTTTGAAGCCGATCTTTATGTGTCTGCGATGCCGGTAGATCCTTTAAAAGTTTTACTACCTAAACCTTGGCAAGAAGATAAATTCTTTCAAAAATTAGAAGGATTAGAAGGGGTTCCCGTCATTAATTTACACCTCTGGTTTGATCGCAAACTAACCGACATCGATCATTTATTATTCTCCCGTTCGCCCTTACTCAGTGTTTATGCTGACATGAGCAACACCTGTAAAGAATACGCTAACCCCGATCGCTCGATGTTAGAATTAGTTCTCGCTCCCGCTCACGATTGGATTACTAAATCTGATGAAGAAATTATCGCCGCCACGATGAAAGAATTAGAAAAACTCTTTCCCCAACATTTTACTGGCGATCATCCCAGTCAATTGTTAAAATACCATCTGGTGAAAACTCCTCGATCGGTTTATAAAGCCACTCCTGGCCGACAAGGTTATCGACCTTCTCAGAAAACTCCGATCGAGAATTTTTATCTCGCCGGTGACTATACCATGCAAAAATATTTAGGAAGCATGGAAGGAGCGGTTTTATCAGGGAAATTAGCGGCAGCAGTGATCAGCAAAGATCACCCCGCAGCACCGCTAAACCCGAATAAAACCCAATCTATACCAGTGTCCAGCGCTCGTTAATTCTCTGGCTAGGGACTAATGACGAAAATGGCCTTGAGTGAGACAATGCTATATCATTAGCCACAGTTCGCCGTTAATCTAAGTCAATCATTCCGCCCCAGCAGAATGCTCCAATTGCCAAAACCGACCCACCCCACCAAACCCCTCGTCTCCCTTGCGGAGTCCTACGAACTCTGTCGCCGGATTACAGAGAAGTATTCCAAAACGTTTTATCTCGGTACTCTCCTGATGCCGAAAGCAAAACGTCAAGCGATCTGGGCAATTTATGTCTGGTGTCGTCGTACCGATGAACTGGTCGATGGACCCCAAGCCCGGTTAACTACACCTGAAACCCTTGATTTATGGGAAAAACAGCTAGAAACCGTCTTTTCTGGGGTTGCCCTCGAGGATGCCGATGTCGCTCTCGTGGATACTCTAGAAAAGTTCCCCATGGATATCCAACCCTTTCGGGATATGATCGCCGGGCAACAGATGGACCTCTATCGCAGTCGTTATCAAACCTTTGATGAACTAAAACTGTACTGCTATCGGGTGGCGGGGACGGTGGGGTTAATGTCCAGCGCGGTGTTAGGATTGGAAGATGGCGATCGCTCGGCTCCTTGGCGACGCAATCAAAGCGTCTATATTCCGCAAGAAGAAGCGATCGATCTCGGTATTGCCAATCAATTAACCAATATTTTGCGGGATGTGGGGGAAGATGTCCATCGTGGGCGGATTTATCTACCTTTAGAGGATTTAGAGCGTTTTAACTACAGCGAAGACGATTTACTCAAAGGGGTTAATGATCACCGTTGGCAGGCGTTAATGCGCTTCCAAATTGAGCGCGCTCGTTATTACTACGATTCCGCCGAAAGGGGGATTCGCGCCCTTAATCCCGATTCCCGTTGGCCGGTTTGGGCGGCTTTACTGCTTTATCAAGGCATTTTAGACGTAATTGAAGCAAATAACTACGATGTCTTCGCCCGTCGTGCCTTCGTGCCTTTACCCAAGAAAATGCTCTATTTACCCGTGGCTTGGTTGCGATCGCAAGCGTTATAAAAATTCGACGGGTTTTGCTGCTTGCCGACTCCACCCGTCGAGTCTCAACTATTAAGTTTTCCCAATTCACCTGCTTAACTTGGGTTTGCTTTTTCAGCGCGATTTAGGAGTCACCAACCAGAAAGGTCCAGTTTCCGTGCAGGGAACATCTCGTTCGGTTTCGTAAACCACAAGACCGTCTTGCCGATCCAAAACTAACGCTTCTCCTAGACGGACGTAGGATATAAACGGGACAAGATAGCGGACGACTGGCTCATCGCTACAGGCAGGCAACACCCGATCGTTAAAATACTCCCCTCCCACATCCTCGACGCTTTCATAGTAGCGGATGCTGAGATCATCGAGCGCTTTCCCCGGAAAGCGGTCTTGGATAGCTGACCGGAGAAATTCTGGCAGCGGTCGATCGGGCGATAATAATGTGGCAGATTTCATGGCTTTTCCCCCTAAAACCAAAGGAAGCGGGGAACTCTGACAAATGCCCATCCTCTCGGAACTATTCGCTTCCGCTCCCCACCTGGTCAATTTTTTACTAGGGATGGGATCTGGCGCAGGGAGTCCCCTTGTATTCATTGTAACAAATTTCTCCGCAAAGGTTCAGGGCGATACGGTGAGAACAGTTTTTCTTGATTTTTCGTTACAAAGATTGACAAATTTATCCTTTTATTTTGGCGATAATAATAATTACCCGGCGACAAGCCAGAAAAAATAATGGAAACAGGGAAAGACGGACGAGGCTGGGACTAACTAACTAGCAATAATGATAGCGAGAAAAGAAGTGGTTTAGTAGTGCCGAATTCTCGTTCCCGATCATTTAGGAGGTAGGAAAGATGACAATTTATGTCACCCGCGAGGGGGATAAACTGGTGGCCGATTCCCCACTGGAATTGGTGGAAAAACTACAACAATGTCAGGGGAGAATGGCGGAAACAAGACAGGACTTCATGACTCGGATGGCTGCACAGATGGTAGCCAGCCAAGGCGTTACTGTTCCCATCACCGATCCGGAGAATTTTATCGCCGAGCTAATCCACAACGATTTTCTGAGCGTGGTGGACAGTATTGATGGCTGAAAGTCGGCCGGGGAATTGGCGGCAAAACTTAGCCACTAGGGTTCCTAACACTCAACCCCACTACCCTAGGTCAAAAAGCAAAATTTCCGAGTCTTCTAGAGATTGAATAGCCAAAGAAGTTTCCTCGCTAATTGCCGCTCCATCCCCCGCTCGTAAATGCACGCCATTTAGGTTTATTTGCCCTCTAGCCACCTGTAACCAGCCATAACGACCTCCATCTAAGGAATGGGTGAGGGACTGGTCTAGGGGCAAAATTCCCGCGTAGAGATTAACATCTTGATGGATTTTGACTGCATTACCCGCACCGGTGGGAGAGGCGATTAATTGTAGCGTATGGGGAGAAAATGCGATCGCTTTTTGTTCATAACTGGGTTCTAGATTTTTTGGGTCGGGAATAATCCAAATTTGCAGAAGATGGAGGGGATTAGTGGCAGAATGATTAAATTCACTGTGTTTTATCCCTGTTCCCGCGCTCATCCGTTGAATTTCACCGTGTCGAATCACGGAACCCGTGCCGAGACTGTCTTGGTGTTCTAGTTCTCCCTCCAAAACATAGGTTAAAATCTCCATATCGTGGTGTCCGTGGGTGTGAAATCCTTTTCCCCCAATCACTTTATCCTCATTAATAACTCTTAGACTCCTAAAATTAATCTGTTGGGGATCATAATATTGGGCAAAAGAAAAAGTATGATAGGTATCCAACCAACCATAGTTAGCGTGGCCTCTTTCCTCCGCTTTGCGTATAGTAATCATCGGTTTTCCTCTTTTTTATCTCTATTATATTCTCAAGGCTTTTTGCTAGATCAACTAAGGATAGCTGATGGGTTTTGTTATCCCTTTTCTGTCAGAGGAGGGATAGGAAGTGTAGATAGTCACGGCAAGCGCATCTTAACCATCCTTGACAAAATAAACCTAGAGGGCGATTTGGGTATATTTGGGTAGAATTTGCCCTCTCAATTGTTAAGCAACAATCGACCAAATACGTCAAGTTAGTAACTATTCTGATTGACTGCTATCATTTGAAATGCCTACACAGCAAGCGGCTGACAAAATTAGCCAATTATCAACAGCGTTTGAGCTGCGCTTACCCGGGTAAATAGTGTAATAAAACTTAATAAATTATCCTGATTGATGACTTGACAAGAAAAATTATTACTGTAAAATTGCAGGAAAGAATGTAGTTACTCGAAGGAGTTTCAGTCAAATGATTAATACTCGGTTAAAACCCGTCACTACGGGTCTCATTGGGGCTGTGGGTTTGGGGGTTGCTTTATTAGGGATGCCTGAAATGGCGAAGGCTCTGGATGGCCCTTTAGCTGGAACTGATTATCTTATCACTCCTGATACTGGCAACACTTATTACGACTTCCCATTTGGGAGAGTGGAATTTAGAGGTGTCCCTACTTTTCGTAGTGGTTCGGATACAGTTGCAGAACGGCTTAATGATTGTGTGTTTGATCTAACGGGAATGTGTGAGGTTGAGTACATAATCAGAGAGCTTGAACTTAAGAGCAGAAACCCAATAGAAATCCTACCTAACTCCGGTTTTTTCTACGATGTTTTTGTGAATCTTGATGATTCTGTTGTTCAAACATCTGGAACAATGACCCTAGGGATGGATGGGAGTTATAGTTCTACTAATTGGCCTGTCGCTTGGAAAGCTACTTTTGTAGCCCTTAATAATGGACCCGATATTCCAATGGTAACAGGAACTACTTTATTTGATTCTACAGGGAGATGGGCGGGTTCAAATGGTAGTTTCTATTTTGTTGGGCCGATTTTTCATGAAGCTCCAGATCACGTTCATGAAGTTATTTCTGTACCCGAACCTTCAACTGTATTAGGCTTAATTGCCGTAGGTTTAAGCTCAATAGTCGGATTTAAAGGCAAAAAAGAGCCAAAATAAGCCTTCGATCGCTTCTTTTTTACCAAGAAAAAGCCCCCAATTGGGGGCTGAGGAAGAATGTAGTTACTTCTTGGAGTATAGCAAATCATGTCGAGAACTGGCAAATATAGCTCGATTTTTGTTTATTATTGCGGTAAAAACGCCTAACTGTAGCATTTGGGCAGATTACTTCATAAGTTGCAGTTCAGCTTGCTTGAGCGAGATTTCAGGTCAAACTTAAGCCAAATCTCGCCAATCTATCCCTAAATCTTGTAATTTCCGAGCCATCTTTTCTGCCACTTCTTCAGGGGTGGGAACAAGTTTACCTTCAGGGGTAAAAAAGCGTAATTGGCTGTCATGAATCCCTAAAAATAATTCTAACTGTTGACTCCATAACCAGCCCTGTTCATTCGCTGCAATTTCTTCGTATTTTCCTACCATCAACTGAAACCCCTTAAATTCTAAACTGGTGAGATCAAACCAAAAATAATTAGGAGTCCGGAAAGTTTCCTGATAAATTTCTTTCTTTAAACCTCTATCAGTTTCTGCCGTTGAATCAGACAAAATCTCGATGATGACATGGGGATATTTCCCCTCTTCTTCCCACACTACCCAACTTTTACGCGGTTTTCTTGCTACTCCCAAAACCACAAAAAAATCAGGACCCCTAAAATATTCTGATTTTCGTTGATTAGGGCTGTAATAAATAGTCAGATTACCAAAAGCATAGAAATCTTGGCGGTCTTTCCATAATAACTCTAGTGATTGGATCAAAAGCATCAATTGACGCAGATGTAACTCTGTTTCCATAGGGGGTTCATCACTCAGTAAATCACTTTTGGGAAAGATAATTTCCTTTAACTCATCTTCAACAATAACCATGACAACCACTCAATTATTTAATCTTCCCTATTTTAGCTCTTCAGTAGAGCGTTCTACGGTTTCCTATCAACCTAACCGTTTAGCAGGATTACGACGCTTTGCTATAGCGATTACCTTTCTCAATATTTTAGGTCATACTGTCCTCGGATTTGAACAATCTTGGGCGCAACCTCTGGTGGCTTTAGCAACAGGTTACAGCGTAGAATTATTATTAGAAAGCGTTGATGCCGGGGTAAATGGCTTTAAACCTAGATATTTAGGAAGTATCGGTCAGTTTGTCGATTTTCTGCTTTCTGCCCATATTACCTCATTAGCGATCGCTATGTTACTCTATGCTAATGAGCGTTTATTTCCGATTATGTTTGCAGTAGCGGTGGCTATCGGATCTAAAGCAATTTTTCGGTTACAAGTGGCGGATAAAACCCGTCATTTTCTCAATCCTTCTAATTTTGGTATTAGCGTTACCTTACTCTTATTTCCCTGGATTGGCATCGCGCCCCCCTATCAGTTTACCGAGAATTTAAGCGGTTGGGCAGATTGGATTTTACCCGTCTTAATTGTTTGTACGGGAACGTTTTTAAATGCCCGTTTTACTCGTAAATTGCCTTTAATTGCCGGATGGTTAGGGGCTTTTATCTTACAAGCAATCCTTAGAAGTGCTATCTTTCAGACAGCGTTAATCCCCGCCCTATTACCCATGACAGGGGTGGCTTTTGTCCTCTTTACCTTCTATATGGTAACGGATCCGGGAACAACACCGATTAACCCCCGTGAGCAGATAATTTTTGGGGCATCTGTAGCCGTTGCTTATGGCATTTTGATGTCCTTTCATGTTGTTTTTGGGATGTTTTTCGGATTGACACTGGTGTGTTGTTTCAGAGGGTTGATATTAGCGGTTGAACCCCTGAAAGCAAAATTACCCCTAGTACAGGCTTCCGGCATTTTATCAACTCCTTAACCACCAAGATGCTTGTACTAGCAAAAAACTCGTGGGTGCAAGTTTCTGGCACTCCCTACAGTAACATTCTCCTGGTCATTGACTATGAAAGCTTCTCCTCAAATTGCTATTGTTGGCATGGCTTGTCTTTATCCTGATGCCGATTCTCCACAGGAATTATGGGAAAATGTCCTGTCTCAGCGTCGGGCATTTCGTCGCTTTCCCTCAGAGCGATTATCGTTAAGTGACTACTATTCTCCCGATAAAAGCGCCCCCGATGTCATTTATTCGACTCAAGCTGCCGTTATTGAGGGCTATGAATTCGATCGCATTGCTTATAAAGTGGTGGGGAGTACCTTTCGTTCGGCTGATTTAGCCCACTGGTTAGCGTTAGATATTGCGTCTCAGGCGTTGAATGATGCCGGATTTCCCGACGGAAAGGGGTTAAATAAAGAAACAACCGGGGTTTTACTGGGAAATACCCTCACAGGCGAGTTATCGCGGGCTAATACCCTAAGATTGCGTTGGCCCTATGTGCGTCATAGGGTAGAAGAACAATTATTAAAACAAGGATTATCGGACAAAGAACGGCAAATTTTCTTAAATGAATTAGAAAATCGCTTTAAAGAACCCTTTGAACCGATTGGAGAGGAATCTTTAGCGGGAAATCTCGCGAATACGATAGCGGGGAGAATTTGTAATTATTTTGACTTAAAAGGGGGCGGATATATCGTCGATGGGGCTTGTAGTTCCTCTTTACTGGCAGTAGCGAATGGTTGTTCGGCTTTAGTCGCTGAAGATTTAGATATCGCTTTAGTCGGGGGTGTGGATATTAGTATGGACCCTTTTGAGTTGGTGGGTTTTGCTAAAACGGGGGCCTTAGCCTCTGGGGAGATGAAAGTGTATGATCAAGGGTCTAATGGGTTTATTCCGGGGGAAGGATGCGGTTTTTTGGTGTTAATGCGTCATGGGGATGCCCTAGCCCAAAATAAACGGATTTATGCTGTTATTCAAGGTTGGGGGATTTCTTCCGATGGCAAAGGTGGAATTACTCGCCCAGAAGTGGAAGGACAGTTATTGGCTTTAAATCGCGCCTATAAACGGGCTGAATTTACGGGGGATACTATAGCTTATTTTGAAGGCCATGGTACGGGAACGGCGGTGGGTGATGGAACCGAATTAGAAGTCTTATCTCGTATTCATCCAGATACGGTAAATAAAGCCGTTATTGGTTCAATTAAAGCGAATATTGGCCATACTAAGGCGGCGGCAGGGATAGCAGGGTTAATTAAGGCGACTATGGCGGTTCATCGTCAAATTTTACCACCAGTGACGGGATGCGATCGCCCTCAGGCTCGGTTAACCGAAGACAAGGCAAGGTTACAGGTATTAAAAGAGGGGCAAATCTGGCCAAATTCCTTACCTTTACGGGCAGGAGTGAGTGCCATGGGTTTTGGGGGCATTAATAGTCATATTATCATAGAGGGATTAAGTCAGATTCGTCGTCACACTTTAACGCCACAGGAACAAAAATTAATCCATTCTCCCCAAGATGCGGAGTTATTCCTATTGAGTGCAAATAGTCAAGAAGACTTACAAGCACAGGTTAATCGGTTATTAAATATTGTTCCTCGCATATCCCAGTCAGAAATGACGGATCTTGCCGTTGAATTAGCGAAAAAGGTAAATCCTCATTTACCCTATCGTCTGGCCATTATTGCATCTTCCCCCGATAGCTTAACCAATCAGCTTGTAGGAGCGCAAGGCTTGCGCTCGTTGATCCCCCCCGGTCAAAATTTAGATAATATCTTTACCAATCACGAAAAACAGATCAATAAAATAGGTTTTCTCTTTCCGGGGCAATCCGCACCAGTTTATCTTCATGGGGGACTCTGGGAAAGACGTTTTCCTGTGATTAAACAATTATATAACAAGGCTCAGTTAGCCAAGGGTAAGGATAACACGGTGACGAATATTGCTCAACCGGCGATCATTACGGCTTGCCTAGGGGGGTTACAACTCTTAGAAAACTTAAATATTAAAGCAGATTTAGCCATAGGACACAGTTTAGGGGAATTATGCGCTTTATTTTGGGCAAATGCCTATGATAAGACTCAATTAATTAATCTAGCTAAAATTCGCGGTCAAGCAATGGCACAACTGGGCCACCCAACAGGTAGAATGGCCAGCATTAACGCCGATGCAGAAACGGTTAAAAGTTTATTAAATGGACGTATCGTTGAGATTGCGGGATTAAATTCACCCTATCAGACAATAATCTCAGGAGAAGCATTAGGGATTAAAGATGTTGTTGAAAAAGCCCAAAATAAAGGCATTAAAACCGTTTATTTGCCTGTCTCCCACGCTTTCCATTCTCCCCTAGTGGCCCGGGCTGTGCAACCCTTAGAAGATTATTTACAAACTTATCCCTTAAATTCCCTGCAAAAAACGGTTATTTCTACCGTAACGGGCGAAAAATTGCCATTAAATACCGACTGGCGCTCGCTTTTGTTAGAACAAATGACCTCACCGGTGCGCTTCATCGATGCAGTCAAGTCAGCAGAGAAAGAGGTTGATTTATTCATTGAAGTGGGTTCTGGTTCAATATTAAGCCGTTTAGTGGCAGATATAACGGATATTCCCGTAATTTCTCTCGATAGCAGTAGTGAGTCTTTACAAGGGTTATTGAAAACGGTTGCAGTAATGTTTGTTAATGGTGTCAAGGTTAACTATCAAGGGTTATTTGAAGATAGATTTAGTCGTCCCTTTAATTTAGACTATCAACCCCATTTTATTGGCAATCCATGTGAGATCAAGGCAAAGGGCAAAAGTCAACAGGCAAAAGTAGAAAATATTGATCTTTTATTACCTAATCATAGCCAAAACCTCAAACCTAATACCTCAAACCTGAAACCTCAAACCTCAAAAATTGAAGTTATTCGTCAATTGGTGGCACAAAAAACAGAATTACCCCTAGAAACCATTGAAAATCATCATCGCTTGTTGGCGGATCTGCACCTTAATTCTATCAGTGTCAGTCAATTAGTGATCGAAGCAGCGCGTCAGTTAGACTTATCTCCTCCCCATTCACCGACAGATTATGCCAATGCAACTATTCAGGATCTAGCAGCAGCTTTAGAAGAATTAGGCAAAAATAATCCCCCAATTCCTCAAGAATCAATCCCGATGGGTGTTGATAATTGGGTGCGTGCGTTTACGGTTGAATTAATCGAAAAACCGTTAATTAAATCAGATAAAAAGCAAATAAATCGAGAAAAAGCGGGAAATTGGCATATTATCGCCCATGCTGATCATCCTTTATTGCCTAACTTATCTGTTTTACAACCCACCTTAAAGCATGAGCAGGAAAAAGGGATCATTATTTGTTTAAAATCCCATCCTGATGAATCAGAAATCGATTTGCTTTTAAAAGGGGCAAAATTATCTATAAAAGAGAAAAAACCCTTGATTTTGATTCAACAAGGAGGAGGATATGCGTCCTTTGCGAGAACTTTTTATCTAGAAAATCGTCAAATTCCCACCTGTGTGATTGATATTCCTTTTCATCATCCCAATGCAGTTAATATCATTCTCTCAGAAATCACTGCAACCGATAGCTATACAGAAGTTTATTATGATGAAAACGGAAAACGGTTTGTTCGTCAATTAAACTTGTTAGGGTTAGAAAAAGATACCGATAACCCTAAGCAGAAAAAAGCCCTAAAAAGTTCAAATAAAAGCAAAATCAAGGAGCTTCTTTTGGTGACGGGGGGAGGGAGAGGTATTGCCTCAGAATGTGCCTTATCCTTAGCTAAAGAAAATAAAGCTACCTTAGCGATTTTAGGACGTTCTCAACCTGAAGATAACCGAGAATTAGCCGAAAATTTAGCAAGAATGAAGTCTGCAAACATCCAAGTCCATTATTATTCTTGTGATGTCAGTGATGCTGAGTCAGTTCAGCAAACTATCGCCGAAATTAAGACAAATTTAGGAGAAATTACGGGAATTTTACACGGTGCGGGGGTTAATACACCGAAATTAATTCAACATCTCGAACCAGAAGATTTTATAGCAACTTTAGCTCCAAAAGTCAAGGGTTTGCAACATATCTTAACGGAAATTAATCCCGATTCTCTCAACTATTTAATCACCTTCGGTTCAATTATTGCCGAGACTGGATTGAAAGGAGAAGCAGACTATGGGTTAGCCAATGAATGGTTAGGGAATATTGTAGCGGAATTTAGTCGAAAATACCCTAATTGTCGCTGTTTAAACCTAGAATGGTCGGTTTGGTCCGGTATTGGCATGGGAGAACGTTTAGGAACAGTTGAAAAGCTAAGAAATGAAGGTATTACCCCTATTTCTCCCGATATTGGCATTAAATACTTACATTTACTTTTAAATCAATCCCTAACCACTGCCTCTGTTATCATCGCCGGGCGTTTTGGTGAACCTCCGACTTTAAGCTTAAAACCGCAAGAATTATCTTTTTTACGCTTTTTAGAGACAAAGAAAGTTCATTACACGGGAATTGAACTGATTACTGAAGCAGAATTATCCTTAGACAATGATCCTTATTTACAAGATCATGTTTATCAAGGAGAATACATTTTCCCCGGTGTCCTGGGGTTAGAAGCGATCGCGCAGGTGGCCACTGCATTACTCCCCACCTTAGCAAGGAAGGAGGATCAAACTCTTAACAAGGGGGAAAACCAAGATCCCCCTTCCGTCCCCCTTAACAAGGGGGAAACTGGAGGATTAAGGTTTGAATCGGTTAAATTTAACCGTCCGATCGTGGTTTCTGCCGATAAACCATTAAAGATACAAATTGCTACCTTAATCACCGATTCTGGAAAGGTTAAGGCCGTTATTCGCTGTGCCAATACAGGGTTTAGTATCGATCATTTTGAAGCCATCATCAGCCATTCTCCTGTGGGGGCGCCAGACTGTCGCCCATTGATTCCCCCTGTCCCCCTTAAAGAAGGAAAAAATAACCCTCAAATTAATCCAGATACGGACTTATATGGTCATTTATTGTTCCATAAAGCAAGATTTCAACGAATTAAGGGTTATTCTCATCTCAAAGCAACCGAATGTATTGCAGAAATTAACATTGAGCCAAAAACTGCTTGGTTTAGTCGTTATTTACCTCAATCCCTGATTTTAGGCGATGCAGGGGCAAGAGATGCCGTTATCCATGCTTTACAAGCTTGTGTTCCCCATGCCACTATTTTACCCACTGGCATAGAACGCTTAACGGTATATTCTGTCAATTTAGGCGAAAATCAGTTTGTTTCAGCCAAAGAAAGACTGCATCAAGGAGATACCTTTGTCTATGATCTTGAGGTATTCAATAACGATGGCAATCTCTTAGAAGTGTGGCAAGGATTGGAATTAAAGGTGATTAAACACAGAAATCCTCAAGATCCCTGGATTCCAGCCCTTTTACCCTGTTATTTAGAACGAAAGATTAAGGAGATGATGCCTAATGTCGATTTAACTTTAATTCTCGATCGGGATGCAACGGTAGAAAGACGAGTCAGAAGCGATCGCAGTTTAGGGATGTTAACCTCATCCCCTAGTGTGATTCAGCGTCGGGGGGATGGCAAGCCCGAATTAAGCGATAACGAGGCGGTTTCGGTGTCTCATGCGGAAGATTTAACCCTTGTGCTTAAGGGTGCGTCAGGATGCGATCTGGAACCGATTATCCCCCGTGATGTGCAGATGTGGCGCGATTTATTGGGGGAAAATTCCTTTAATTTAGCGGAGGTAATTAGTCAAGAGAATCATGAGGATTTTAATATGGCAGCGACTCGCATTTGGTCTGCTAAAGAAAGTATTAAGAAAGCGGGTTTGAGTCTCGATATCCCGTTAACTTTATCGTCTTTCTCTCAACAATTAACCCCTTTATCCCCTATTTTGTGGTTATCTTCAGGAAAGGATTTAATCATCACTTTACCTGTTTCTTTCCGAGAAATCAAGACAGCTTTCATCTTGGCAATATTTGTCCAAACAGTTCAGAAAAAATCGGACTTACTTCAGACAGAACCATTAAAGGTTTTCTGATAAAAATTATCCAGTTTTACCCTTTTTTAAACCACAGGAGAACCAAATCATGACTACAGTTCGACAAATTCCCAACCAAAGAAACCCTATTCAACTGATTTCAAATATCATCCGTTCTTTCGTTTATGCGATGAATGGACGCTGGCATAAATTGGGGATGCAAATCTTTATGATAGTGACTATTGCCCACATCTCAGAACATATTATTCAAGCTTATCAATTGTGGGGTTTAGGATGGCCGAGACCAGAATGTTTAGGGTTATTAGGACTCTGGAAACCTTGGTTAATGCGCTCGGAATGGCTACACTATGGACACGCTCTTTTTATGTTATTAGGGTTAGCTATTTTTCGGCCTTCTTTTCATGGAAAAGCTCGTCTTTGGTGGGATTTGGCATTAGGATTACAATTCTATCATCATTTTGAACACGCTTTACTCTTAGGACAGGCAATTATTGGTCAAAACTTATGGGATTCTCGCGTTCCTATTAGTATTGGACAAATTTGGTTTCCTCGGTTAGAACTGCATCTTTTCTATAACTTAATGGTTCTAATTCCCATGATGATTGCCATGTATTATCATCGTTTTCCACCTATGAATGAGGGGAGATTAGTTTAAATTTCAGCCCAAGTCAAAGAAAGTATTAAGAAAATGGGGGTAAATGAGTAAGCTAAACGGCTTTTACTTCGGATCACCGATATAGACTCCAAAAGGGTTATAGCTATTGGATCATGCAGGTTAAGCGCCGTTTAGCTTATTTACCCTATTCTTCTAGTTAATTGTGCTGAAAAGTTGTCTCTAGTTCTTAAAAAAAGCATGATTGCTCTCCTTCTCATATTATGATAAAGAGTCATTAACTAGCTGTTGAAATTCCCCCAATGAATTAATAGTAATACTGGGGACAAAAAGACCCTCTAAGACAGACACATCCTCAATTTGGTTAATCGTTTCAATCAGGGAATTAGGAATCTCCCCAAAACGACTTTGTAAAGCTAAAATAATATACTTTTGGCTAGTTAATTTAGCTCCTGATTTAGCTCCTTCTTCGAGAGCCATTTCTTCTATGGTACTTAAAAAAAGCATGATTGCTCTCCTTCTCATATTATGATAAAGAGTCATTAACTAGCTGTTGAAATTCCCCCAATGAATTAATAGTAATACTGGGAACAAAAAGACTCTCTAAGACAGACACATCCTCAATTTGGTTAATCGTTTCAATCAGGGAATTAGGAATCTCCCCAAAACGACTTTGTAAAGCTAAAATAATATACTTTTGGCTAGTTAATTTAGCTCCTTCTTCGAGAGCCATTTCTTCTATGGTACTTAAAAAAGGCATTTTGTTTTCCTCCTCGTATTGACTGAGTTTTGTTTTAAAGTTAAGTTGAAGTTGCGGGGGTAAGGTCATCATTTTATCAATGAATTTCCCTAGATTGATAATCTCAAACTTGGTTAATCCCCTTGGATATAAACCTCTGACTAAGTTCCACTTCCATTGTTCACGCTCCCTGAGATTATTAGTCGTAGCCTTAGTTTTTAGGTGTGCCATGACTATTATAGCCCAAATATTCTCACTTTGTTCTAAGTCTTCCCATTGATAATCCAATAATTTGACCATTAAAAAATCGACTCTCACTTGACTTCCCCCTAACCCATATTGATAAAAATCAGGTCGCCAAGACCTACTTTCATCCCCTAAAATAGCTAAACTAATAACAGGTTTATGGTACAAATCAAAGGCTCGATAATTATAAATAAACATTCGCTGAGGGAATTTTAGATCATATTGACTTTGGACTTCAATATGAATTAAAAGCCAGATTTCCTGATGATCTAATAACCAAACTTTCAATAATTTATCAGCATAGCGTTGCTCAGTTTCCGCAGCTGCCGTAATTTGTTCTAATTCTTTATCAAGGGAAATAGGGGTTTGATTCCAGTCAATTTCTTGATAAATATTGGGATAAAAGAAGTTTAAGAACTCTGCCAAATAAGTGCTAATCGCTTCTTTCCATGTTTTGTCGTAATTAGCTGTCACCTCAGCCATGCCTTTCCCACCTAATTGCTATATAATAAATAATATCCTAATCTTTCAAAAACAATGGACAATTCTAACCCTACTCCTATCCCCTGCGAAAATAGTGATACTTCTTCCTTAGGACTTTTTGCTATTGGTGGACTGGGATTAACCCAACTTTGCAGGAAACGCCAATAAACTTAACTTAGGGTGGGTTCTGCTCACCCTATTTCCTTAAGGGATGGCTATAATCGAAACATGACCAAACTTGGTAAACTGATCAAAAAATTTCTCTCGAAACTGCCAGAAGTTCATTAATTATATCAACAATTTTTGTATAATAAAGGTTATTTTAATAGGCGTTGGGTTTCATGCTTTAACCCAACCTACGTTCTGCCAGAAGTTCACTAATTATATCAACAATTCTTGTATAATAAAGGTTATTCTAATAGTGAGTGCTTAAAAATTACCTAATTCTTAAAATGACTAACCTAGAAAATATTAAAACTTGCTTAAAAAAGCAAAATTCCTATTTAAAGAAACAGTACCATATTCAAACACTAGGAATCTTTGGCTCTTATGTTAGGGGAGAAGCAACACCAGACAGCGACCTTGATATATTAGTGGAATTTGAATCAGGATATCACTTTGGTTTATTGACCTTTTGTCGCCTAGAAAACTATCTTAGTGATTTGTTAGGCGTTCAAGTTGATTTAGTCATGAAAGATAGTCTTAAACCGAAAATTGGCGAGCAAATTCTCTCAGAGGTTATTTATTTATGATTGAGCGATATAGTGAAGATTATTTAAGAGATATGGAAGAAGCAATTGGTTTAGCGATTGCATTCACAGAGGGAATGGATTTTGATGATTTTTGTCAAGATAAAAAGACGATTTTTGCCGTTACCAGAGCCATTCAAATTATCGGCGAAGCTGTTAAGAAAATTCCTGAGGATATTAGACAACAATATCCTCAAGTTCCTTGGCAAGATATCGCCAAAATGAGAGATAAAGTAACTCATCAATATTTTTCTGTTAAATTAGACGTGGTTTGGGATACTGTTAAGCAAGATTTACCTTTTCTTCATTCATTAGTGACTAGGATTTTGGCAAATAATACAGACTGGAATACAAAGTCAAAATAAAATAATTAATTGACTTTTTGAGCTACTTCTGCTAGACAATCAAAGTGACGACCATATTTAACAATAATCGTCATCGATCCTCGATAATCAATTAACCCTGTCATTACCGCTTTAACTGCACCAATTTCTTGATTAACAAATCGTTCCCAATTCTCTCTAGTCGCTGAAAAAATCGGTAAAGATTCATCCATTTCTTCAATTAGTTCTAAACTAACAATCTGACCCTGATCATCCCATTCTGAACAAACAGAAACCCCCTGACGATCACTAAACCAAAGAATTACTTTTCCCAATTTAGTGAACTTTTTACCTAAGTTTTCTTGTTCGTTCCATGTCGTTTGATAGGCAGACCACCATTCTTGAGAAAAACGAGTTAACGGCTGATTCATGAGGTATAATCAGAAAATAAAAAACTTGTGTTTAGTTTACCATTATCAGGATAACCTATGATCATCTTAAAATTCCTACTTTATGCCTCTCAGGGTAAGCGCATCTTAACAATCCTTGACAAAATGAACTTTATATGGGTTGCCTACCCAGAGCGCAATCCAGACATATTTGAGTAGAATTTGTCATCGCAGTTGTTAAGCAACAATCGACCAAATAAGAGGACAAGCAGCTGACAAAATTGATCAATTGTCAATAGCGTTCTTTTAAAACCGTTGTTAATCTCGAAAAATCGCTAAATAATCATGATGAAAGCCTACGAATATCATCACATTGTCAGTTTTCAAGAAACCAATTTAGTCGGTAATGTTTATTATGCCAATTATGTGCAATGGCAAGGTCGTTGTCGAGAAATGTTTCTCAAAGATAATGCCCCAGATATTATCACAGAATTATGCCAAGGATTGGCTTTAGTAACGGTTCGAGTATCCTGTGAGTATCTGTCCGAATTATTTGCCTTTGATCATGTTATTATTCGGATGCGTTTAGGAGAGATTAAACAAAACCGAATTACCATGTTATTTGAATATTGGCGAGTGACTGATGAAGGTGAAGAATTAGTAGCAAAAGGGGAACAACAAACAGCCTGTATGCGACGAGAGGATAGTGAAACCAGACCCACTCCAATTCCCGCTCAACTGAAATTAGCTTTAGAGAAATATCACATCGCGAGCTAAAGGATAATTCTAGGAATGTGAGATAAAAATAACCGATAAAAAATGACTCTCCTAGACTGGTTATAGACAATTAGTGGTTTAAATGAGCTTAAACCGAAACTTCCGCCGCTTTCATTTATCCCAGTATGAGCCGACTCCTGTTGAGGCGGCTTGCCTAGATGACTACGCTACCCGTAAACCTTTTCAAACATCCTCTAAAAAATATCGGCAGGATCGACATATTGGAGCTTATTAATAGCCGTGGCTCCGGCGATCAAGGACATGAGCAAGGTTAAGCCAAAGACGAATATTGCTCTAGTAGGGGTCATTTCAATGGGAAGTAAGGTAGATTTTTGGGTAAAATAATACTGAATCATCCCTAATAAAAAGCCAGGAATATAACCCAATACTGCAATAATCAGAGCTTGCTGCAAGACGAGCCACAGAAGATAACGATTGTGATATCCCATTGCTTTTAGAGTTGCATATTCTGCTAAGTATTCTGTAACATTGGTATAAAGAATTTGATAAACAACCACAATCCCGACCACTAATCCTAAAAATACCCCCAAATTAAAAATAAAACCAATAGCTGTACTGGTTGCCCAATAATTTTTTTCAAAGTTAATAAACTCTTGCTTGCTTAATATTTTGACATCTTTCGGTAAATATTTCTTTAACTTTTTGAGTAAGGATTGCTGATCAATATCTGGTTGAAACTTAATTAAGCCAATATCAATGAACCGAGATGAACGATTCTGAAATATTCTTAAAAAGTTAGAGTAGCTCATTAATAAGTTACCATCTGAACCAAAAGATGTCCCTAATTCAAAGAGACCAACCACTTCTATTTTTCGATTATTGCCAGAATTTCCCACCTCGGTAATAATAGTTTTACCCTTCTGGAAATCTTCGGCAATATTTCCAAACTCACTACGAGAATTTTGGTCAAATAAGGTGGTATATTTTAGCTTTAATTTTTGCCAATTTTCTTTGATTCCCACAGCCTTAAATGCTTGATATCTTAAATCAATTCCAATTACAAAAATATTACGCCAATAGTTTTTTGTATCAGGATTTTTCCATTGAGCATAGCCTACATAGATTGGACTGACTAATTCCACTTCATTAAAGGATAAGGTTTGTAATAGTCTTCGCTCACTAAAACTTTCCATAGCAATTAAAGACGTAGAACGAGGACTAATAAGGAAAGCATCACCTTCTAAACTATTATGTAAATGAACAGCACTCTCAAATAAAGCATCTCGAATTCCCAACTGCATAAAAATAATTACAGTCGAAAAAATAATACCAGACAGTGCAACAATTAAACGAGTTTTTTTATGAGCTAATTGTAACCAAGCAGTGGGAATATTCATCTTATGAATGACTTATTTAGTTAGGGTGAATGATAACATTAACTTTTAAGTTAGTTAACCGATTAACTTTAGCACTAGAGAGATGATCTAAGCTAATTTTTACCTCTATGACTCTAGCATCTGTATCGACAACAGGATCGGTTCCTAAAACATCTTGTCGTCCCACTTTCCAACCTATTTCTTCCACATTTCCCTCTAAATCTCCGATTATTTTATCGGTTTTTATTGTTACAGATTGACCTAATTTAACTCGACTAATATCGGTTTCATACACTTCTGCTGTAACATACATTTTTTGGATGTTTCCTAATTCTAAAATTCCTTCATTTTTCACTAATTCTCCGGGGAAAGTATGAATTTTTAAAATTCTTCCTGCATGGGGCGCACGCACATAGGATAATTCTAATTCTGCCTGAGTGCGTTCTACATTAGCCTTAGCTGTCATTACTTCATCTTGAGCAATTTGAAGATCAACAGGACGAATTTCCGTAACTGCACTTAGCATAGCTTGGTTTTCTTGAATTTGTTGTTCTAAAGTATTAAGAGTTCGTTGTAGATTGGCTCTGGCTTCCTGAATTTTTTGTTCTAAAGTAGTCGTAATGCGTTGCAAGTTAGCCGCAGCTTCTTGGAGTCTTTTTTCTGTGGTTGTCGCCTCTAAACAAAATCGCTCTTTTTCCCCTTGAGAAACTGCACCATTACGGTATAAAGATTGATAACGTTGACAATCTGTGAGAGAATTATTCAATTCTGCTTTAATTCTTTCAACGGTAGCTTTTTGTCCTAGTTTTTCCCCTTCAAGTTCCGATTCCAAACTAGAGATCACCGCTTTTTGCCTCATTATTTGTCCCTCTAATTCCGCTTTGCTTTGACGCATACGGGAATCTTGAGCCATAATTTCGCCTTTTTTTGCCCCTTCTCTCACTTTTTCGAGTTTAGATGCTGCTAAATCCAGATTTGCTTGAGCTTGTTTCAGGGCTGCTCGCAAACGGGCATTATTATCTAAAATAGCAATAATTTCGCCTTTTTCAACTTTTTCTCCCTGTTTTACCAGTATTTTATCTACTCTACTTCCTTCCAAAAAGGCAGTGGCTGATATTTGAGTAATTCCACCTTGAGGTTCAAGATAACCAAGGGCAGCAACAGCTTCGGGAGTATCAGGAGAAACCGTCGAGGAAATCGATAACTGGGAAGCTTTCAAGGATGATTCTGGTCTAAAATAGAAGATAATAACGGTTGTTCCCAAGCTAAATCCCATAAAAGCTCCTAAAAGACCCCAAAACCAATATTTTAAAGAATGGGAATTTTGAAGGCGAAAGTTAGCCATTGTTGTTAACAGGGATAAGGATTCATCGGCCTAAAATTGATTAATTCTTAAGATTACAGTGTTTCTGCTCAGGATGAAGCGTAACCTAATTTTATCGACTGGCTCGCCAAAACCACCACTTCGTACCTCACCATTAAGATAACTGCTATAATATCAAATCAATTTTGTTTAAGGTAACATGAGGTCATATCTTAGACCTCCCATTAAGGGTTGTCAACTTTGTCAACTTTGTCAACTTTTTTTAACAATGGCATCTAATTTCTCAGGCGCACCCTTCGAGCATCCTGCTGTCAATTTTGATCACAAATTTTCTCCTAGGCAGGTAAATCGTTTTCCACAACGATTGTTGCTCCTTTCACCCCAAGCGGCAACCTTTAATCAGCGTGGATTCATCTGTGATCCGCAAAGCGGCGGCCTGGCTGTTCAGCCTCAAAAACGGATATATTTGGAAACGATCGGGCAAACTTTTATCTATGGCTATAATGCAGCAATTATGGCTCATTCTCTCGCGGACTTGTTTCCTCTTCTTGAAGGTGTCACCCTCAATCTGAGAGGATTTGCTTATGAAGGGGCGGCGATGGCTTTATCTTTGCTAGATTGTTTAACCCCTTGGCAGAGCGATCGCTTTGAGCATTTTTTAGCAAACGAGGGGAAAAAGCATATTTACATGGCCTATGTAGGTAAAGGATGGCAATTAGCCCGTATTCCCTTTTCTTTGCGCTTTTATCTCCAAAAATTAGAACATTCTGCCCAACATTTTCCAGATTCTCTATTAGGGTGGTTAGCCCTTGACGGCTATGGATTTCATCAAGGATACTTTGCCTGGCCTAAGTATATCCGAGAGAGAAAGTCTCCTCAAGAATTATCGGGTTATGCGCGTCTTGTCTTTGCCCAAGGGTTAGGGCGCAGTCTTTGGTTTGTGAAAGGGGCAAATATTGCCGAAATTGCCGATCAAATCCAAAAATTCGACCCGCTGCTTCAACCCCATTTATGGAGTGGGATCGGCTTGGCTTGCACTTATGCGGGGGGAGTTTCTCCCGAAGAAATTCAACATTTAAAACAGCTGGCTGAACCTTATAGAGCAGAATTAGCCCAGGGAGCAGCTTTTGCCGCAAAAGCACGTTTACTAGCCGAAAACTGCACGGAAAATACCGAAATAGCCTGTCAAATTTTGTGTGGAATGGCTATTACTGAAACAGCCAAGATCACTGATGATACCCTCATCGGCTTAGATTACCACGACCAAATCCCTGCCTATGAACAATGGCGACAAGCCATCCAAAGTCATTTTCGCACCTAATCCCCTCAACTGTCTTAAGCTTAGATTGAATGTAGTTACTTCTTTGAAACCATGAATCGTTTGGAAAAATTCATCCGACGCCATAGCAAGTCTATCTTGGCATTGGGGCTAATTTTAGTCTTATTCTCTGTTTCCCGTCTCCCTGCCCTATCAATGGCAGAAAGATATGCGATCGCTTCTCGCTTTGCCTTTACTCGTTTTCCCTTACCCGAATTAGAAAATCAACCCTATCAAGTAGAAAGACCGACAAATCCCAGTTTAAGCCGTCATTCGGCCTGGATTTCGGCAGTTGGGGCGGCAGTTGCCCTGGGGGATCTCGATGGAGATGGCTTGGATAATGATCTCTGTCATGTAGAAACCCAAAGCAATCAGGTGATTATCTCCCCTGTTCCAGGTACGGGCAATCGTTATCAGCCCTTCACCCTGAATGTCACCGATTTTGACTATAACGATCAAACCATGGCCCCGATGGGATGTATTCCCAGTGATCTCAATGAAGATGGACTCAGGGATCTATTAGTGTATTATTGGGGACGAACACCGATCGCTTTTATCAAGCAAGATCAAGGTTATCTTCAGCAGCAAATCAGCCAAAAAAGGGAAAAATGGTACACCAATGCAGCAACCTTCTCGGATCTGGATGGGGACGGACACCCAGACTTAATCATTGGCAATTACTTCCCAGATAATGCCGAGATTTTGGATGTCAATTCTCAGAAAATCGAGAAAATGCAAGATTCGATGACCCGTGCTTATAATGGCGGTAAAAATCGAGTTTTCTTGTGGTCCGATGCCTCTACCACTGGAGTGACTTATCAAGAAGTCCAAGATGCTTTTGAGGAGAAAATTGCTCATGGTTGGACATTGGCCGTCGGAACAGCCGATTTAGACGGGGATTTATTGCCAGAGATTTATTTTGCCAATGATTTCGGACCCGATCGCCTCTTACATAATCGTTCTACTAGAGGACATCTCCAATTTGCCTTACTGGAAGGGCAAAAAGGGTTAACGACACCCAATTCTAAGGTACTCGGCCATGATAGCTTTAAGGGAATGGGGGTAGATTTCGGAGATATTAACCATGATGGACTCCTAGACATCTATGTGAGTAATATTGCTTCGGAATACGCCCTAGAGGAAAGTCATTTTCTCTTTACCAGTACGGGAGAAACGGAGAAAATGTCCCGAGGAATCGCCCCTTATGTCGATAAAAGCGAACCCTTGGGAGTCTCTCGTAGTGGCTGGAGTTGGGAAACAAAATTCGGCGATTTTGATAATGATGGGGAGTTAGAAGCGTTGCAAGCTACGGGATTTCGTAAGGGTGACATCAATCGTTGGCCAGAATTACATGAGTTAGCCATGAGTAATGATCAAGTCCTGAAAATCCCCAATAGTTGGTTTCATTTCCAAGATGGAGACGATTTAAGTGGTCATCAACATAATCCCTTTTTTGTGCGGGGTAAAGATGGACGTTACTATGATTTGGCATCGCAATTAAGCTTAGATGATCCCTCTGTCACCAGAGGAATTGCCACCGCCGATGTGGATGGAGATGGGGATTTAGACTTTGTAGTAGCAAATCAGTGGGAAACCTCTTATTTTTATCGTAATGATAGTCCAAATATCGGTCAATCTCTGGAATTAGAGCTTTTAAACCCTGCGCTCTCCCCTAATCCTTCTTCAGAAAAAGGGAAAATGGGTATCCCCGCAATTGGCGCAGCGGTTAAGGTGTCTCTACCTGATGGCAGTCAGCTAGTGGCGCAGGTAGATGGGGGCAATGGTCATTCTGGTGTGAGAAGTCCAGTGCTACACTTTGGTTTAGGCAAAATTGACCCTAATACCGCTTTACCCGTTGACATTCAATGGCGTAACCACAAGGGAGAAATTAAGCAAACCCAGTTACTATTAACGTCGGGTAAACAGACAATTTTGCTAGAGCAATCGGTTTAAAATCATTCTGTCAAGGGCGTAAGGCTTGCGCCCTTTATCGAAAAAATCGGGTCTAAAACCTCGCCTTAAAAGGCGAAAAGTTTTTGGAGCGGGGTATGGGTCTCCGTTACAAAAACGGCCTCCTGCCCCCTGCCTTCTGCCTTCGTTAACGTTTGTGTTGCATATTCTTTAACCGCTCTCGGAGAAACCTTGAAACCGACTATTCTGCAAATGCACCAATTAGGAATTGTTAAGAAAAATTAACTCCGTACGTAAAAATAAGGTAGTTCGATGGATAGGATTATAATGACGGTTGTTCTTCATGAACTCGATCAGAAAAATGTAACTTTAGCGATCTCAACTATTTGGAGTTTAACTAAAATGACAGTTTCGACCCAAAAAAACAACGGATTCACTCATTTTTGTCAAAATCTTGCCATTGGTTTTGTCGGATTAATGAGCTTGGGACTAAGTGCAGAAGTGTCTCTGGCTGATCCTAGTGTCATACTCAACGGTTTTGGCGGACCCGCTGGTTTTGGTGAATTATCCCAGGGACCGAACGATGATCAATCTTCGAGTCGGTTAAACTTGCCCTTTAATATTGACTTTTTTGGCGGTGATTTCAGCACTTTCTTCGTCAACAACAACGGTAATTTAACTTTTGTTAATCCACTGGGTCAATTTACTCCCAGTCCTTTCCCGATTACCAACCAACCGATGATTGCACCCTACTGGGGTGATGTGGATACCCGCGGTACTGGGGCGGTTTATGTGGCTTCTCCCAATCAAAGTACCGCGGTTGTAACTTGGGATCGAGTAGGCTATTATAACTCTCGGACTAATTTACTCAATACTTTCCAAGTCGTCCTCCGGGATCGACCTGATACGGGACTTGATGGGAATTTCGACATCGAGTTTCGTTACGGACAACTGCAATGGACAACGGGAGATGCCAGTGGTGGCAGCGGTGGTTTAGGTGGAACTCCCGCTCAAGCTGGTTTCGATGCGGGGAATAGAACTAACTTCTTTACTCTCCCCGGTTCGCGCACATCGGAAGTGTTAAACTTAGCCAATACCAGTAACGTTTCCTTTGATACCCCCGGTTTATGGTCTTTCGCTATCCGCAACGGTGAAACACCTGGTAGTAGCCGTGACAATCCCTTGCTCCCAATGATTATCGAGGATGGTTTTCAGTTCGACTTCAATATCATTAACCCCCTCCGTCCTGTCTTTATCGACCCCGATGTGGCGGTAGGTTATAACTATATCGTCGATTCAGGTCCGAATATCACCTCAGTGCTTTTACCCACGGGTATCGGTGATGGTTTGTATGAATTGTGGTCAGATTCTAGTGGTGGGAACTGTACCGATTTTGCTTCCAGTGGCACAACCTTGACGGGAGGCACGACTTTTAACTTTGCTTCACCTCTCCGTTGTTTCAGTGTTCGTGGTATTGAAACCAGTGCGGGGTTAGACCCAGCCAATCCTGTCGCTTTTGTCGCGGGATTGACCTTTGAGTCTGCCGGCCTAGTTTCCATGCGTCAAATCCCGATCACTGTATTTGTTGATTATGGTACGACTCAAGTTCCTGAACCGACTACTTCTGCTTTTATTTATGCAGGATTAATGGGTTTAGGATTGTTAGCGCGTAAAGCTAAGTAAGTTGTCAGTTTTATCTTCTTTATTTCACCCCCTACTCCACGAAGAAGTAGGGGCTTTTTATGGGAAAATTTTTTCTTAAGGTTTTAAATTTCCTTCTCGAATAAACCAAGTAATTGTGGCACTGGTAAAAGCAGTGATAGCAACAATAGCTATTTGTTTCCAGTTTTTAAATTCCCCAACTTTCTCGATTAAATCGGGAATTTTTTGGGTTAATACTGCTTGGGATTGAATTGTTCCTTCAATTTTAGCCGTGATAATTTTGACTTCCGTGATTTCTTTGTGTAGGTTAATAAATTGCTTGTTATTTTCTTCTCTCAGGGTTTCTATTTGTTGGCGATTATCTTCCTTTAGCGTATCAATTTGCTCGCGGGTTTCTTCTCGCAGGGAAATCATCTGCTCGCGGTTTTCCTGTCGCATTGCCGAGAGTAAGTCTTTCAATTCTTGAATATCATTGCTGGTAACAGTAGTCATAGAATTAACCCCAAGAGAATCTATTTAACCAGCATCTTTTAATTTTATTATACTTCACTGACGCTAAAAAGGTCAAATTCATCAAATTTAATTACCTCGGAGTCAGGATAACGAGTATCAAAACGATAACTGCTCACGGTTCCTTTTTCTGTATCTAAAATGCTAAAAACCGTCAGATCATTACTGGCAATATAGGGTAAAGGTTGATTAACCCAATCCACTAGAGGAGCAATGTTTGGGATAATTGCTGGTAATCGATTGGGATTACCGATGGCCGCATAATTTCTATCGAGAGGTACAGGACGTTTTTTATCACCTAAATAAGCACCATAACTATTACCAACGTTAGAAGATTCGAGAAAATTCATACCCTTAGGACTAAGAAAACGATTCCATAAATGAGAATGACCATAAAAAACCAAATTAACCTTAGCTGATTCTAATAAAGGAATCAGATCACGAATAATATAATCATTTTCTTGAGGATAATCATAACGTACCGATGTAACTGTTCCCGTGGCATCCCGTTGAATTGTCGGCACGGGATCGGTGTAGGGTGGAACGATATTTCCTCCTAGGGTATGGGGAGGATGATGAAACATAACTACTTTATATTTAGCCTCTTGAAATTCTCGACTATTTAACTCTTTTTCTAACCATTGATATTGAGGACTACCCCGGACAATTGGCTCAAAAATATGCTGACCGTAACCCCAGCGGTCGGGTCTATCTAAATCTCTTTGATTTTCGTAATATCTTCCCCTTGCACTGGGTTCTAAATTGGGATTTCTCCAGATATTAGTAACATATAAAACCACTAAACGAATATCGCCAAAGGTTAGAGAATAATATTTATTTTGAGGCAAAGAAAAAATTTCTCCGTAGGTTTCTATGTTAAAAGCATTATTTTTTAACCAGTTTTCATTAATTGCTGCTGTATCCGCTGCTAGTTGTTTAGCAATAAATTCAGGAATAGCATCTTCAAACTGTTCATTTAAACCTGTGGAATTAGAAAATCTGCCCATAACTTCATGATTACCAACAGCAGGAAATAAGGGCGCATTTTGAATAATTTCCCCCCCTTTATAAATAGTCTGAATACCATTCTTTGTCAGAGTATAATTGGCACGACCTTGTAAACAGGGAAAGAATGCCCCACCGCGACTATCATCAAACCATTCGGAAGCTCGATCGGGTATATTAACTAAATCTCCTGCTAAAAAAACTGCATCTACCTGTCCAATAGTTTCGCTAACTTTTTGCAAATTAGCGGCAGTCATGGGCATTAATTGATGATCGGAAGTGAGCAGAATTTTGAGATTAGTTCCTTTTTTGGGTCTTGGGGTAAGGGTATAAATATCACTTCTAATCGCTGTATTTTCCTGAAAACTGGTGACTTGATAGGGAATCCTTTCCCCGGGATTTAAATCAGTAATTTCGGACTGATGTCGCCAGATTTCTCGCTCGCTTAAAGATTGATAAGCTTCAACGGTTCTCGATTTGGTATCTTCTCTAACTCTAGTTAATTTGCTAGTGCGAGCGGCGGCCATTTTCTCTAGTTTTTCCCCGTAGCGCACCTGATGACGAGCGCCAAAAAATTCCGTAAACCAAATCACTTGTACTGATGTTTCGGTGGGTAATTGTAAAAAAGGTTCGCTTAAAAGTTGATCCTTGTTCATTGTCGCTAAAAGATAACTGCTGTACTGCATTTAAACAGTCTTAACGAGTAATTGAGATAGTCCACAGCTTAACTGGCAATAACTAGCAGATTCCCTATTTTATCGGCTAATGTAAAACCTTAGATTCTAACTGCTGCTGTTGCCAGAGATTTTGATAAACTCCGGGGATTGCGATTAACTCCTCGTGGGTTCCCATCTGGACAATTTCTCCGCGATCCATGACAAAAATGCGATCGGCAGTGGCAGCGGCCGATAATTGATGGGAGATAAAAATCACGGTTTTTTGGCTTTCTTGGCTGAGATTTTCCAAAATAGCCGTGGCCGTTTGATTATCGACGCTAGATAGAGCATCATCAAGGATTAAAATCGGTGCTTGGATGGCTAAAGCGCGCGCTAAAGAGGCCCGTTGACGTTGACCACCGGAAAGAGTAATCCCACGTTCTCCCACTAAAGTCCCGTATTTTTGCGGGAAATTCTCGATTTCCTCCTGAATTCTCGCTTGTTTGGCCGCCGATTCCACTGCCGAAAAATTCAGCAGCGGATCGCCGTAACGGATATTATCTTCGATGGTGGTACTAAATAAAAAACTTTCTTGGGGAACATAAGCGATCGCTTTTCGCAGCTCTTCAAGGGCAATTTGAGTGACATCTTGATCATCAATAAATAACTGTCCCTCGGCAATATCTAAAAGACGAGGAATAGCGTTAGCAAGGGTAGATTTTCCCGATCTGATCGCACCGACGACCGCTACCGTTTCCCCCGGATTAATGGTAAAAGAAAGAGATTTTAAGGCGGGTTCCCTAGCATCTGGATATAAAAAATTCAAGGCTTTGGCGGTAATTTTTCCTTGAATATTTTTTAAGTGAATACAATCGGCATTGTCTTTAATTTTAGCCTCAGCTAATAGGATAGTTTCCAGGCGATCGATACTCACTTCTCCCTGTTGGTAGGCAGTAATAGTGAAACCTAATAAAGCAGTGGGAAAAACTAATCTTTCTGCCAAAATTAACAGAGCAATAAAGTCCCCAATGGTGATATTACTCGATATAATTTGTCTAGTACCGAGAGCAAGCAACGCCAATAAACTCACATAGGCCAAAGCTTCAATCAGGGGAAAAAGAAAATTACGAGTCTGGACTAAATCTAAATTAGCCTGTAGTAATTCGCGATTTCTTTGCTTAAATGCTAGGCGCTCGTTACCTTCTTGGGCATAGATTTTAATCAGAGTAATACCACTCATATCCTCTTGAATTAAATCGCTCAGATGCGAGAGTTTTTCTTGTACTTTTTTCTGTTGCCGCTGCAGACGACCACTAAATAACTGCACAGCAATTAACATCAAAGGATAGACAGAAATAGCGGCGATTGAAAGGGGAATATGAATCGCTAACATCACGGGCAAAGTTAATCCATAGGCAAAAAAAGTATTAGCCAAACTGAGCAAAGCAAAACCCACCAGACGACGGATATTATCCACATCGCTAGTGGCACGGTTGATTAAATCTCCTGAAGTTTGCCTAGAAAAATAGGCAGGTTCAAGGGTTAATAAATGCTGAAAGATTTTTTGTTTAAGATCGAACTCTACCTGACGACCTATCCCGAATAACAATACTCTGGAAATCATGCGGATAAACCACATAATCGAGGCTAAAGCGACAATTAAAATCAGATAATGAATGATTTTTTGGAAGTCAAAAGATTTACTCAAATCATCGATGCTATCCCGGATTAAAAGCGGTATATAAACACCTAAAAGATTAACAATAAGCAAAGCAACTACCCCCCCAGTTACTATTTGCCAATGGGGACGTAGATAATTTGCTAGTTTTTTAATGCGAGAATAAGCCATATTTAGTTATCAGTTATCGGTGAGCAGTTAAAACAGGGAACAGGTAAAAGGGGGAATAGCCCCCCAAGATTTTATTTTTTCTCCTTGTCCTGATTTGGTGGCGGTTTAACATTAGAACCACCCTGGGGCGGTTTACCTGGTGGTCTATCAATTTTAGCTTGATAGCCGTGCTTAGATTTATCAGCCCGTCTTTCTTGTTTGTCTGACATTTAAGTTAGGGAATTGCGCTTTGATAATGTACCTTTTGGGCGAACGCAGTTCGCCCTTACATTGTGGACAAAATCCGTTACTGTAGGGGCGCAAAGCTTGCGCCCTCCGATCGATTGGGATATTATTCCCACGCAAGTCCCTTACCGCTGTTTGATCCTGCCAAAATTCAATATAACGAATTTCCTCTGCATTAATCAAAATAAGCTGTCCACACAGGGTGCACTCAATTTTGGAGAAATATTATCTATATTACATTTTGGGCGCACGCGATGCGCCCCTACCATGGGCGTAATAACTTCTGCTGCTCACCATAAGTGGGAGAGATTCACCAATGTGAGATGCACCCAACCAGTAATCACAGGGTGAGCGCATCTCAAACGCTATTGACAATTGGCCAATTTTGTGATCTGCTTGCTGTGTGGGCATTTCAAGTGATACCAGTCAATCAGAATAGTTACGAAATCTTAACATTTGGTCGATTTTTGCTTAACAATTGAGATGGCAAATTCTCCTCAAATATGCCTGAATGTACCTCTGGGTAAGCAACTCACATAAAGTTCATTTTGTCAAAGATTGTTAAGATGCGCTTACCCTGCCAGTAATCAGTGAACTGCAAACTCAAATCCGATAACTGATTCAAGATAGCTAAAAACCCCCATCGCCCTACCATGCGTTTCAGACAAATTTTTATGCTTTTATTACATGGCTGGCAATATTTTGTAACAATCTATACGAATTTTCTCGTTGAAGACTGTAAATTTAAGTTAATTACTTCGGTGATAACCCTGAAATAAAGTGATCTTTCTAGCCCAGATGACCAAAAACCGCCCCTATCTATCGACTCCTCAAAACTGTTATGCTTCCGGAAAAAATCTCTTAGACAAAAACTATTGCTAAATCTCCCTAGATGGAGAAGCAAAAGCGATCGAGAGATAAAAATAGTCAAAGCCTCCTTACTGAATCAACAGTTACTTTCAAGAAATTTTCTCGGTTATCACCACAGTCAGTTAGGGGAAGTAATGAGAATTTTTCACCGTTTCATCACCTTTGTTTAGTTTCTAATCACGATTTTTTAGTCCATGAGTAAACTTTCTAGACGTAGATTTATCTTCACTGCCGGGGCAACTGCCGTAGGAACAGCAATTCTCCACGGTTGCGCCACTCCCAATAATACCGCGACCAGTCCCTCCCCGGCTGGCAGTCCTGCCGCTTCCCCCGCTGCCGGTGGAGAAACTCCCGAAGTCACCACCGCTAAACTAGGTTTTATTGCCCTCACCGACGCTGCCCCCTTAATTATCGCCAAAGAAAAAGGTTTATTCGCTAAACACGGGATGCCCGATGTACAGGTGATGAAACAAGCCTCTTGGGCAGCAACCCGGGATAACCTAGAATTAGGTTCGGCGGGTAACGGTATCGATGGGGCGCATATTTTATCCCCCATGCCCTACCTAATGACCTTGGGCAAAATCACCAAACAGCCCGTACCAATGTATATTCTGGCGCGCTTGAATACCAACGGTCAAGCGATTTCTGTGGCTAACGAATACATGGATCTAAAGGTTGCCCTCGATAGCGGTGTACTGAAAGAATCCTTCGCTAAAGCTAAATCTGCGGGCAAAGAAGTTAAAGCCGCCGTCACTTTCCCCGGTGGTACTCACGATCTCTGGATGCGCTATTGGTTAGCCGCCGGTGGCATCGATCCGAATAAAGATCTATCCCTAATTGTTGTTCCTCCGGCACAAATGGTGGCTAACATGAAAGTCGGCACGATGCAAGCTTTCTGTGTGGGGGAACCTTGGAACGCCCAATTGGTTAACAAAAAACTCGGTTATTCGGCCCTGATCACTGGAGAATTCTGGAAGGATCACCCGGAAAAAGCCTTCGCTTTACGCGCCGATTGGGTGGATAAAAATCCCAAAGCGGCAAAAGCTTTAACCATGGCTGTTTTGGAAGCGCAGCAATGGTGCAATGATCCCGCTAATGTTAAGGAAATGTGCGAGATTATTTCAGGACGGGAATGGCTGAAAATTGACCCCGCCGATATCTTGGGAAGAATGCAGGGTAATATCGATTTCGGTGATGGTCGCAAAATCGAAAATAGCCCCGTAGCCATGAAATTCTGGGCTGATAACGCTTCCTATCCCTACAAGAGTCATGATACTTGGTTTGTGACTGAAGACATCCGTTGGGGCTATATTCCCGCCGATACGGACATCAAAGCTTTAGTTGATAAGGTTAACCGGGAAGATATCTGGAGAGAAGCCG
The DNA here is from genome assembly GCF_020246425.1 of Microcystis sp. M079S1. Classification (NCBI taxonomy): domain Bacteria; kingdom Bacillati; phylum Cyanobacteriota; class Cyanophyceae; order Chroococcales; family Microcystaceae; genus Microcystis; species Microcystis sp. M079S1. Next base: position 20,533 of record NZ_JADBSZ010000109.1, on the reverse strand, counting down.
CCACAGCCCTCAATGTTCCGGCTGATCAAATTCCCACCTCTACCTCTCGCGGTGTGGAAACTTTCTTTGATGGTGTTACTTTTGACCCTGAAAATCCCACCGCTTATCTGAAATCTCTCAAGATTAAAAAGGTTTAAATCAGTGTTCAGTGATCAGTAATCAGTTAAAGATGATTTGCTGATAACTGGTAATTAATAACTGATAACTGAAATTCTTGCGGAGCAAGCCAAGAGCAAAGCTGACCACTCCACCACTGATAACTGATAACTGATAACTGATAACTGATAACTGATAACTGATAACTGATTATGGCTGTTTCTATTTCTCGTCGTTCTCAAGGTCAGAAATGGGTAAAAGACCTGCAAAAAAAATTACCCAAACTAGCAACTTCGGCGATTGCTTTATTAATTTTCCTCCTCATCTGGCAAGTTCTCTGTTTTAGTCCCGATGCACCCCTCCCTAGTCCCACCAAAGTGGTTAGCGAGACCTGGGAATTAATTGTTAATCCCTTTTTTAATAATGGTGGCACAGATGTGGGGTTATTCTGGCAAATTTTCGCTAGTTTACAACGGGTGGCCGTCGGTTTCACCCTTGCCGCTATTGTTGGCATCGCTGCGGGTATTTTAATCGGTAGTAGCGCCCTAATTTATGATGCGATCGATCCGATTTTCCAAATCCTGCGTACCGTTCCCCCCCTAGCTTGGCTACCCATCTCCCTAGCGGCTTTTCGTAATAACGAACCTAGTGCCATATTTGTAATTTTTATTACAGCAATTTGGCCAATTATTATTAACACGGCCGTGGGAGTACAGCAGGTTCCCCAAGACTATAAAAACGTCTCTAGAGTGCTAAAATTATCCAAAGTTGAATATTTTTTCAATATTCTTTTTCCCGCTACTGTTCCCTACGTTTTCACTGGATTAAGAATCGGTATCGGTTTATCTTGGTTGGCGATTGTAGCGGCAGAAATGCTGATCGGTGGCGTGGGAATTGGCTTCTTTATCTGGGATGCTTGGAATAGTTCCATGATCAGTGAAATTATCCTCGCCCTGATTTATGTGGGTATTGTTGGTTTCCTACTCGATCGCCTCATGGCCTACATCGCTAAATTAGTTGTACCAGAAGAAAATAAATAGGGTTTGCGGCAAAAAGTTTTTCGGTGGGGGCAGGGTGTGGGGTGTGGGGTGTGGGGTGTGGGGAGCTTTTTAAGTAAACAGTAAACAGTAAACTAAAAACTCACATCTGATAACTGATAACTGACAACTGATAACTGATAACTGATAACTGATAACTGAAAATGTCTGCATTTATTGAAGTCGATCACATTGATAAGGTTTTCCCTCTCCCCGATGGCCGTCAATATATTGCCCTGAAAAATATCGATCTCAGCGTTACTCAAGGGGAATTTATCTCTTTAATCGGTCACTCCGGTTGCGGGAAATCCACCCTCTTAAATATGGTCGCCGGACTCGATCGCCCGACGGTGGGGGGGGTGATTTTAGAGGGAAGAGAAATTAAAGGCCCCGGACCCGATCGCATGGTGGTCTTCCAGAATTATTCTCTGCTGCCTTGGTTAACCGTCCGGGAAAACATCGCCCTAGGAGTTAACCGTGTGCTGCGTCATCTGCCGGCTGCTGAACGCAAAAGTGTCATCGAACATAGTATCGATATGGTACACCTGCGCCATGCCGCCAACAAACGACCGGGAGAATTATCGGGAGGCATGAAACAACGGGTAGCGATCGCCCGCGCCCTAGCCCTACGGCCAAAAGTCCTGCTCCTCGATGAACCCTTTGGGGCGCTGGATGCGTTAACCAGAGGCAATTTACAGGAACGTTTGATGGAAATCGTCGAAGAAAGCCACGTTACCTGTATCATGGTCACGCACGATGTGGATGAAGCCCTATTACTATCCGATCGAGTGGTGATGTTAACCACCGGTCCGGAGGCCCATATCGGTCAGATTCTCGATGTTCCCATTCCCCGGCCCCGGCATCGTTTGGAAGTAGTTAATCACCCTAGTTACTACTCCCTCCGTAACGAGATCGTTTATTTCCTCAACCAACAGAAGCGATCGAAGAAAGTCGGCCAACCCACCGAACCGGTAACAGTGATCGGCCAAGCTACCAGATTGAAAACCAATCCTACCATCGGTTTTATCCCCCTCACCGATTGCGCCCCGATTATTATCGCCAAAGAGAAAGGTTTCTTCGCCGAGGAAGGATTAGAGGATGTTATCCTGCAACGGGAACCCAACTGGAAAGCGCTCGCCCAAGGGGTAGCTACCGGTCGTCTCGATGCGGCCCAGATGGTGGCGGGAATGCCCCTCAGCATGACCATTGGGGCCGGCAATAAGCCCTCTGTCCCCGTGATTAGTGCTTTGGTACTCAGTCGCAACGGTAACGCCATCACCCTCAGCAATAAATACAGGGAATTGGGGGTAGAAAAACTGGAGGACTTGAAGGATGCCCTCCTGCAAAGTCCCGATAAAATCGCCACTTTCGGCATGGTTCACCCCGCCTCCATGCACAATCTGCTGTTACGCTACTGGTTAGCTAGTGGCGGCATCGATCCCGATAGTGATGTCAATTTAGCCGTAATTCCGCCGCCTCAAATGGTTTCCTTACTAAAAGCGGGTAATATCGACGGTTATTGTGTGGGGGAACCCTGGAACTCCTACGCCGTTCACGAAAAATTAGGCTTCGTTATCGCCACCGATCTTGATATTTGGCCCGGACACCAGGAAAAAGTCCTCGGGGTTAAGGAAACTTGGGCGGCGAAACATCCCGAAACCCATATCGCCATGGTGAAAGCTTTAATCAGAGCCTGTGAATACTGCGATGATCAGCGTAATCGAGAAGAAATCGTCAATATTCTCAGTCAGCCCCAGTATGTGGGCGTGGATAGGGCAATTATTCGCCCCGGTTTTCTCGATGGTTACGATCGCGGTTTAGGAACTGCCCCCGAACCCCTATTCCGATTTAATCAGTTTTACGTCGATCAAGCTAACTGTCCGGGCCGGAGTGAGGCCCTATGGACTCTCACTCAGCTTGCCCGTTGGGGTTACGCGCCTTTCCCCCGCAACTGGGTGGAAGTGATTGAACGCGTCCGTCGTCCCGATCTGTTTGGCGAAGCTTGCCGGTCTCTGGGCCTTCCCGATTTGGAACCCAATCGCCACAGTTTCGCCCTCTTTGATCATCTTATTTTCAATCCCGACGATCCGATCGGCTATCTGGAACGTTTTTCCATCCGTCGCGATTATCGCGTCTCAGAAGTTCTCCTCGATGATCCCGTCGCTAATTAAGGTTGGCTGAATAAATCTAAAAACCTTGTTGGGTAAAACTTTTAGACTTTTTGGCAATCAAAAAGTACCAGATATGGGAGTGATCGGGGGGAAATTTCAGGGACTTTTTCCCTGAAAATTGGGTAATTGACCAGATGAAAATCGCTAAAACCCTACACCCCACACCCCATACCCCACACCCCACGAAAAACTTTTTCAGCAGACCCCAATTAATGGTTGTGGTGGGCAAAGCCCACCTTAAAATAAATCTAGGACGAATATGCAAACTTTTACCGATAAGACCGTGAATTCCAGCACCACCACCCAGCCTTTTTTATTAGTTAGTAATGTTGCCAAAGAATACCCCACTCAAGCAGGGGTTTACACCGTTTTAGACGGTGTGGAGCTGCAAGTCAACGAGGGGGAATTTGTCTGCATTATCGGTCACTCCGGCTGCGGTAAATCGACCCTTTTAAATATGGTGGCGGGGTTTTCTTCTCCTAGTCGTGGGCAAGTGCTGCTACAGGATAAAGAGGTTAAGGAACCAGGGCCAGACCGGATGATGGTATTCCAAAATTATTCGCTTTTGCCCTGGAAAACTGCCTTTGAGAACGTTTATATCGGGGTTAATTCCGTTTATCCCGAAAAATCTCAGGCTGAGAAGGTGAGAATCGTGGAAGAAAACCTATCCTTAGTGGGATTGACAGAAGCAGCCCAGAAAAAACCCCCCCAATTATCGGGAGGCATGAAACAACGGGTTGCGATCGCCCGCGCCCTGGCCATTCGTCCCCAAGTCCTCATCCTCGATGAACCCTTTGGAGCCCTAGATGCGATTACTAAAGAAGAATTACAGGAAGAATTGCTGAAAATCTGGCAAGAACACCAGTTAACGGTGTTGATGATTACCCACGATATCGATGAGGCTTTATTTTTGTGCGATCGCTTGGTGATGATGACCAACGGCCCGAGCGCTAAAATCGGTGAGGTGTTAAAGATGCCTTTTGCCCGTCCCCGGGTTCGTTCCCAAATTACCGAGGATCCCCGTTACTACGAACTTCGCAATGAAGCTCTCGATTTCCTCTACAATCGTTTTGCCCATTCGGAGGATCCCAACGAGGATGCCCCCGAAGAACCCCGCACAGAAAATCTCCTGGGTAAAATTGTTACTACTATTGCTGGCATAGCCTTACTCGCTTTTGTCGGTTTTAGTCTAATACAAATGTTCACTAGCAAGACTGCCAATACTACTAATCCCGCTACCATAGAGGCCCCCAGATAAGTAACAGTTATCAGTTATCAGTGATCAGTTATCAGTGATCAGTTATCAGTGATCAGTTATCAGTTATCAGTTATCAGATTTGAGTTTTAAGTGACAGAGGTAGAACGTAGGTTGGGTTGAAGCATGAAACCCAACGCCCGCATAGTTTACGCTACCGCTAACCCATCCTACAAATATAGCGGTTCTCACACCTGTGTGGCACAGTTAAACCTTTGCTAATTAAGCTTTTCAACATCGATAATGTACCTCTTGCGAACAGGAAACGCTATAATTGTGCCTCCCTACTTAGTTGAGACTCCGAGACTCCGAGACAGTTATCAGTTCATCAATGATTAAGATGTTCAAAGACTGATTTATCACCGATATCGTTGGGGAGAGGTTGGCTTAACTTTCTCAGAGCAAAGATAACGAATAAAGTCGCCCAGAGAATTAATAGCCCCTTTTCCCAATTTAAGGGCAATATCCCCAAAAGATGACCGAGTAAAAGGGTGGGAACTAGAGGGGTTAAAAACTTGGTTTCTAGACGATTAAAACAAAAAGCTTCTTTGAAATAAATCCCCGTGAGACTAGCAAAAATAAAGCCCACACCAAATAAACTCACCGGATGGTTATAGACAAATTCTAGGAGAGAAAGCTGATAATAGAGGCTGAAAATCAGGGAAGTAATCGCCCCAATTAGCCAAAAAACTTGCAGGAGACGATGAAGGGGAATTAAATAAATATGGATAGTCAGTAAACTGATGCCTAACCCCAGACAAAAACCAATGTATAAAAGGTTGGTCAGGGGCAATAATTGCGGTCGGGTGAGAACTATAATTGTAGCGACAGCAAAACTAAAAGCCGCTAAATTTAACCCCAAACGGTAGAGACGCACGCCTAGGCGATCGCTATCCGTAATCGTAAACTCTCCGAATTGACCTTGATAAACTCGATCGACAGCAGGGGAAGTCATAATGCTCTAAAGAAAAAGGGAAGCTTAGAAAAGATTGACTACAAATCATCTTAAGCTTAAATTATGGCAGTGGCCTCATTTCTTCCCTCTCTCGGCTGACTAATTGCGAGTTTAGTAGTCAATCAAGCTAAAAATTATGATTAATTGGGATAAAAAAATATATATGCTATTTTACTGCGTCTTTCTTGTTTTAACTTCTAATTGCTTGTCATTCCAGTAATTCTTTTCGGTGCCAGATACTTTTATGAACTCAACTAGCGAAATTTTGATCGTGGGCGGTGGTATTATCGGATTAGCGATCGCCGTCGATTTGCAATTGCGCGGGGCAAAAGTTACCCTCCTAGTTCGAAATATAGCTCAGGCCGCTAGTCGTGCGGCTGCGGGAATGTTGGCCCCCCATGCGGAAGGGATTCCCCCAGGTCCGTTTCTCGATCTTTGCCTGCGATCGCGCTGGTTATATCCAGAATGGAGCCGCAAAATCGAGGATTTAACGGGTATAAACAGCGGTTACTATCCCTGCGGTATTCTTGCTCCCGTTTACGAGCTAGATCAGCCCGTTACTACCGAGGAAGTTAATAAAATTTGGTTAGACAGCAATGCAGTTCACCTCTACCAACCCGGCCTAGGTAAAGATGTGGTCGGTGGTTGGTGGTATCCCGACGATGGACAAGTGGACAATCGGCAGCTAGTGACTGCGCTGCAACAAGCGGCCGAAAATTTAGGGGTAGAAATTCGCCAAGGCATCGAAGTGCACGCCTTACAACAAAAGCAGGGAAAAGTCAAGAGTATTTATACCTCAATTGGGGAATTAGAAGCAAAAATTTATATTTTAGCGACGGGATCCTGGGCCAGTCAACTTTTACCCCTCCCCATCCATCCCGTCAAAGGTCAAATGGCTGCGGTAAAAATGCCCCCTAACCAGACCTTAGCGAGAGTTTTATTCGGTCCGCAAACCTATCTGGTTCCCCGTCGCAATGGTCGTTTAATTATCGGGGCCACTTCCGAAAAAGTGGCCTGGCAAACTGGCAATACACCCCAAGGACTACAAACCCTTTTTGAGCGCGCTACCCGTCTCTATCCCCCTTTAGCTGACTGGGAAATCGAGGAGATGTGGTGGGGATTCCGTCCGGGTACAGCGGATGAATTACCCATTTTAGGCCGCAGTAGCTGTGATAACCTGATTTTAGCCACCGGTCACTATCGCAATGGCATTTTACTAGCTCCTGTCACTGCTTCCTTAATCGCTGACCTGGTGATTAATGACAAAGTTAATCCCATTTTGACCCATTTTCGATGCGATCGCTTTAATCAACTATCACCCGTTACTATTCCACCTATGTCCTTAACTATTATTGAGAATAAACCCCAAGCGCTTTTATCACCCCAGAATGATTGCCTCACCATTGCCGGGAAAACCTTTCACTCCCGCTTGATGACTGGGACTGGCAAATATGCCAATCTGACAACTATGCAGGAAAGTATTAGTGCCAGTGAATGTCAGATTGTCACCGTTGCCGTTAGACGAGTACAAACGAACGCACCCGGTCATGAGGGATTAGCAGAGGCGATCGATTGGTCTAAAATTTGGATGTTACCCAACACTGCCGGTTGTCAAACGGCCGAAGAAGCGGTTCGGGTGGCCCGTTTAGGGCGAGAAATGGCCAAATTATTGGGACAGGAAGACAATAACTTTATTAAACTCGAAGTTATTCCCGATCCTAAATATTTATTACCCGATCCGATCGGAACTTTGCAAGCGGCCGAACAATTAGTTAAAGAAGGTTTTGCCGTACTGCCCTATATTAACGCCGATCCTCTCTTAGCCAAACGTTTAGAGGAAGCCGGCTGCGTCACGGTTATGCCCCTAGGATCGCCAATCGGGTCGGGACAGGGGCTGAAAAATGAAGCAAATATCGCGATTATCATCGAATCGGCCAAAATTCCCGTGGTGGTAGATGCCGGGATCGGCACACCCTCAGAAGCAGCCCGGGCCATGGAAATGGGTGCGGATGCTTTATTAATTAACAGTGCGATCGCTATGGCGGCCAATCCGGTTATGATGGCGCAAGCCATGGGAATGGCGGCAAAAGCGGGACGTTTAGCCTATTTAGCGGGAAGAATGCCCATTAAGTCCTATGCTAGTCCTAGTTCCCCCCTGACGGGAACGATCGCCTAACCGATTAAGCTGGGAATTGGCTGTTTTCAGCCATCGTGAGCGGGGCCAGAAAAATTGACCACAATAGACCTCTTCCATAATTTTTTTATGGTATCGTGGGAGGTTTTGCTTTTTTCTTGATTTTCAGATGGAAGTCGAAAAAAGAATATAATGTGATCTTAGGTCAGGAAATCATCTATAACTTTTGGCTCTTCGGTAATTGTTATGCAAATAATTAACTTAAAATAAAATTCGATGAGAGTGCCTACGCTCAAAAATAGCTGAAATCTATACAGGGAAAAACTTGAGGCACAAACAGGTTAATACCAAAAGATAGACAATCGAGTTAAGATTTGATATAATAGTCAAAAACCAGAGTATTTTCCTAAGAGAATTACAGAGAATGATTGATCCTATTAATAATGGGAAAATCATCAGAGTGAGGAATTCGCATGAAACCAGCACCCCTGATTCAACTAACCGATAGTCTGAAAGCCCTTTAGATCAAAACTGCCCAAAAGCTGAAAGGCAGTGACCGACGACAATTTATGGCAGAAGTGGTGAAAACGTTAGGTATTGGGGGGCAAACCTTTGCCGAACGAGAATTGGGATGGAATCGGCGAACAATCCGCAAAGGGATGGGGGAATTGACAAGTGGACAAGCACTCGAAGATGGTTATCATCGCAGTGGACGCAAGCGAGTAGAAGAAAAATTACCTAATTTGCTCGAAGATATACGAGCCTTGGTAGAACCACAGGCACAGACCGATCCTAGTTTCAAAAGCACCCGTTTATACAGCCGGATAAGTGCATCCGAAGTGCGTCGTCAATTGATAGAGCAGAAAGGCTACCAAGAGGAGGAATTGCCCAGTGAGGAGACGATTCGCTGTCGCTTAAACGAGATGGGATATAGCTTAAAATGGGTAATCAAGGCGAAACCGCCAAAGAAAATACCAGAAACAGATGCCATCTTTGAGCAAATCCACTCGGTTAATCAACAAGCCGATGATGACCCGCAGACCTTACGCCTCTCAATGGATGCCAAAGTAGCCGTCAAGGTTGGAGAGTTTGACCGAGGAGGCAAAGCGCGAGTGACCACTGTTGCCTTAGACCATGATTTTGAAGCACTCACCACCCTCACCCCCTATGGCATTTTCCTCCCCGAATACAATGAACTGTATTTGTTCGGCTCTTCGTTACTTGGTATGATTCGATCAGGGGGCATAAATCGACTAAATCCTTATCCGGCAAGAGACTTAATTGATTAGCTCGTTCTAGATCGAAAACAATTGGCATAAATCGAAGCAATGTCTTTCTATATAAGGGTTTCATCCCTTATAACCCCCCTCCATTGCATAACACAAACCGAAGAACCAAAGACAGATTCTATCAATCCTTATTAATTCAAGATGCTGTGATTCGCTGTTTTGAAGTCATTGGAGAAGCTGTTAAACAACTCTCTCCTGAGATTAGAAAAAATATCCTGAAATTACTTGGCGTAAAATTGCAGGGTTTCGAGAAAAATAGCAGCGGTTGCCACCTAGTTCTATAATCAGATCACAGCTAATTTGATTGGCTATCGACCCTATTCATGTCTATCTCCCCACCCCGTCCGGGTTACACTTTACCGGTTTTTGCCTGTGCCAGTGCGATCGCATCTCTCCAGCATCTCCACGGCGAAAATGAGCTAAATTCCGTTACTTTTAATCTTTTAGAACCGCCAGAAGCCGTTACAATTGCCATCGAACAAGTTGCCCGACTGAACCCCGATGCTGCCCTAGCCATCACCCGCAGCGATCCGGGGGATAATTTAGATTTAACTAGAAATACCCCTATATGGGCGTTAGTAGAAAGAAAAACGGGTAATCAAGAGATAGAGATTCAAGGCGGTCAAGGAATCGGCCTACAGGTTGATAATGGCGGAAAATCAGCTATCTATAGTTATGCCCAGCGTCTGCTGCAAGAAAACCTCAGACCCCTGTTACTGCCCCAAGAAAGCCTCATAGTGACGATTATCCTTCCAGAAGGCAAAAAACTGGCCACAAGGACTTCTAACGCCGCTTTTGGGGTGGTAGAGGGATTATCTTTGTTGGGTACCACTGGCATTTCCCAACCTCTCAGCGCCCCCGGACAGTTAGAAATCTTTCGCGAGCAATTAAAAATTTTATCTCTTCGTTTCGATCGCTTGGTGTTTTGTATCGGGGAAAATGGCTTAGATTTAGCCCCTCAAATGGGCATTAATCCTGATATTTTGGTAAAAACAGCCAATTGGATCGGGCCGATGTTATTAGAGGCACAATTACAGGGAATCTCTGAAATTCTTTTGTTTGGTTATCACGGTAAATTAATTAAACTTGCCGGGGGAATCTTTCAGACTCACCATCATCTCGCCGATGGTCGTCGGGAAATTCTTACCGCCTACGCCGCTAAAATGGGTTTAGCTACCCCCCATCTCCAGCAAATTTTTGACAGTAGCACCAGCGAAAACGGTCTGGAATATCTGCGTCAATTAGACCGGCAAACGGGAGATAATTGGGTGGAACGCATCTATGGAGAAATGGCTAATACGATTGATCGCCGTTGCCAAGAATACGTTTATAACCACAGTAACGGTCATCTTAGGGTCGGTTGTATTTTATTTGATCGCTCTCGTTCTTTGATCAGCAAAAGCGAAAATGGCCTTAAATTTTTGCAAAATCTACAAGTTACCCCCCAGTGACCGTGCTATGATCGTGGGAATATTTAGGGCTTGCTGAAAAAGTACGGGCGAAGCATTCGGATAGAAAATCTACGGTTTCACCGATAGGTTATTGCCCGAATGCTTCGCCCCTACAGGACGCGGGCCGATGAAGACGCAAGGTTTTGAACGACGATTCTCTCAAAATCTTGCACCTGTTTCGCTCGTAAAGCCCCAAAACCCTTACTTTGCCTACATTTCACATTTATTCAGCAAGCCCTATTTAGTCTTAAAAAATGAAACTAATAAGGCTAGACTATTGTAGCTTATTTTCAGAACAATAGCCGATTTAGTTTACAAATCTTTAACCTTTTCCTGCCAGTTTCTTTTTTTGATCGTAGTGACAACTCAAACCCCCCTTCCTACCCCTCAAGAGACTTTGCCCTCAGAGTCCTTCACTAATAGCCTTAATCGTCAAATAATCATCATTCTTGACTTTGGCTCCCAGTATTCTGAATTAATCGCCCGCAGAATCAGGGAAACGAACGTTTACTCCGAAGTTCTCTCCTATCGTACCAGCGCCGAACAATTGGCCCAAATCAACCCGAAAGGAATAATTCTTTCGGGCGGTCCCAATTCCGTCTATGATCCGGGAGCGCCCCACTGTGATCCCGAAATTTGGAATTTAGGTGTACCCATCCTCGGAGTTTGCTACGGGATGCAATTGATGGTACAGCAGTTAGGAGGCAGGGTAGAACGGGCAAAACGGGCCGAATACGGCAAAGCATCCCTATTTATCAACGATCCTACCGATTTATTAACCAATGTCGAGGACGGTTCCACCGCTTGGATGAGTCACGGGGATTCCTGCGTGGAATTGCCCGCGGGTTTTGAAATTCTCGCTCATACCGATAATACCGATTGTGCGGCCATTGCCGATCACAAGAAAAAACTCTTTGGAGTGCAGTTTCACCCGGAAGTTGTCCATTCTGTGGGAGGAATCGCCTTAATTCGCAATTTCGTCTATCATATCTGCAAATGCGAACCCACTTGGACCACGGAAGCTTTTGTCGAGGAATCGATCCGAGAAATTAGGGCAAAAGTGGGCGATAAGCGAGTTTTATTGGCTTTATCCGGCGGTGTGGACTCCTCTACCTTAGCATTCCTCTTGCATCGAGCGATCGGTGATCAACTAACCTGTATGTTTATCGATCAGGGATTCATGCGTAAGGGTGAACCAGAACGATTAATGCAGATATTTAACGAGCAATTCCATATTAGAGTCGAGTATGTCAACGCTAGAAAGCGATTTTTAGCGCAAGTGGCCGGTGTCACCGATCCCGAGGAAAAGCGCCGTCGTATCGGCCATGAATTTATTCAGGTGTTTGAAGAAGAATCGAATCGTTTGGGACCCTTTGATTATCTGGCCCAAGGAACTTTATATCCCGATGTGATTGAATCGGCCGATAGTAATGTGGATCCCAAAACCGGGGAAAGAGTAGCGGTTAAAATTAAAAGTCATCATAACGTTGGTGGACTGCCGAAAAATCTCCGGTTTAAATTAGTCGAACCCCTGCGAAAATTATTTAAGGATGAGGTGAGAAAATTAGGTCGATCGATCGGTCTTCCGGAAGAAATTGTTCGTCGTCAACCTTTCCCCGGCCCCGGTTTAGCAATTCGCATTTTAGGGGAAGTGACCGCAGATAAATTAAATATTTTGCGCGATGCAGATTGGGTAGTGCGCGACGAGATTAATAAGCAGGGAATGTATCACGATTTCTGGCAAGCTTTCGCGGTTTTATTGCCTGTCCGCAGTGTGGGAGTGATGGGAGATCAACGCACCTACGCTTATCCCATTGTCCTACGTTTAGTCAGCAGCGAAGACGGAATGACTGCCGATTGGTCGCGGGTTCCCTATGATTTATTGGAGACAATTTCTAATCGCATTGTCAATGAAGTTAAGGGAGTTAACCGCGTGGTTTATGATATTACTTCTAAGCCCCCCGGAACTATAGAATGGGAGTAGTATTGAATTATTGATTGATTGTTAGTCCCGTCCAAATATTGGGGCGGGATTTTTGCAGAATAGACAATTGAGGAGATTAATTACTACCATGACACAGTTAGAGATGTGGGAAGAAATAGAAGCGGTGGATTTTGCCGAAGAAGAAGAAGATATTGCAGGAGAATCAGCAAACCAAAAAAAGCTACAACTCAAAGAAATCTCCGAGACTGTTGTTGCTGGAAGTGATTGGACTACCGCAACGATCCGCGATCAATTAATTCGAGAAAATATTCAACTCAATCCGCGCTTTCAAAGACGAGATGCTTGGAATATTACTCGTAAAAGTCGATTTATTGAATCCCTAATTCTAGGGTTTCCAGTCCCACTGATTGTCTTAGCTACTAATAATAAGGAAAAAGGGAAATTTATCGTTCTTGATGGCAAACAACGCCTACTAACAATTTTACAGTTTTATGGTGACAGTGCCACACCTAATAATAGTTTTACTTTAAAAGATTTAGAATTTTTAGATAATCTCAATGGCTGCCAATATCAAGATCTAAAAAATGACTTCAATTTAAATGATTTCTTAGACCAACTGGATAATCAAACTATCCGCACGATTGTTATCCGTAATTGGAAAACGGAGAGTTTCCTCCATAAAATTTTTCTGCGTCTCAATGTGGAAAATACCCCTTTGTCTTCTCAAGAATTAAGACAAGCATTACACCCAGGGGGTTTTATTAATTTTTTAGATGATCGAGCGATCAAAAGTCAAGCATTAAAGAAAATATTTAAATCTTCCTATCCCGATTTCCGGATGCGCGACACTGATATACTATTGCGTTATGTAGCTTTTCATTATTATTTATCTGATTATCGCGGTGATGTTCAGATGCTTCTAGATAAAACCTGTCAAAATTTCAATCAAGAATGGGAAAAACGCTCAGATGAAATTATCAATGTTGTTGATCAATTTGAAAAAGCTGTCCAAACAACGATTAATATTTTTGGAGAGAAAAACTTTTCTCGTCTCTGGCTGCCTGAATCGGCAACTTATCGAAGTCAGTTCAATCGAGCAATTTTAGATGTGATGGTTTTTTACTTTTGCGATGATCTAATTAGAGCAGCTGCCGAGAAAAACAAAGAACAGGTAGAAGAAGCATTTAAAAGTTTATTTCTTACTGCCGTTGATCGATTTAAAAATGCTGTATTAATTAATCCACATACTAAACAATCAACCTATGATCGTTTTCATTTATGGGGTCAAGCTTTATCAAAAGTATTAGATATTAACTTCAATATTCCTCAGATGGAAGATAACCGTATTATTTTTAAGGGGTTAAGATAGTTAGTTTTTTTACTATGCCGAAATCTCTGAGATTTAGACAACTAACCAAAGAATTAAATCGACTCAAAAAACAATTCCTACCTCGTAAATTCAGCGAGATCAATGACTATTCTGAAAGACAATTAGCTTTAACTTTTGCCTATCGAGTTTTTGCTCATGCTGAGATTGAATCTTATCTTGAAGATCGAGTTTGGCATACCGTACTGACAGCAAAAAATAGCTGGGATAATCAAGGTAAAGCTGGTCGAGTTTTGTTATGTGTAATCGCTTTTTCTGGTCAAGAAATGGAAGCTCCTCCCGACACCCTTACTCCTCTTAAAGGTAAGAAAAATCTGCCTGAAGATAAACTAAAAATAACTAAAAAAATTGACATAGCGATTAGATGTTTTAAATCAGTTATCGATCAAAATCATGGGATTAAAGAAACTAACCTATTAAAATTACTCTTACCAATCGGCATCGATAGTGATGACTTAGATAAAGTTTGGTTACTAAATATGGATACTTTTGGAGAAGAACGCGGTGAAATCGCTCATTCTTCGGCAATAAAAACGAAAAAAACGCCTAACCCTGCCGACGAATTAGAAAGAGTTAAACAAATTATTCAAGAATTAGAGAAAGTCGATCAATTGATTACTAAATTGCTCGAGTAATTGCCCTCTTAATAAAATTTAAAGTGTTAATTATATCAAAAATACAGTATAATGAAAGGCAGACAATAGAGAGCTAATCATCAAGGTGAAACATAGACCAATTGCGATCGATTTATTTGCTGGCTGCGGTGGGATGTCCCTTGGTCTAGAAGCGGCGGGATTTGATATTGCTGTAGCGGTGGAGTTTGATGCAGTCCATTCCTTGGTTCATCATTTTAACTTTCCCTATTGTCAAACTATTTGCCGGGATATAGCCAAAGTAACAAGTAGAGAAATATGGGAATTATTAAAACTAAAAGGCTATGCCACCGATGTTAGTTTAATTGCCGGCGGCCCGCCGTGCCAAGGTTTTTCATTGATTGGTAAACGACAAATAGATGATCCTAGAAATTCTCTTGTATTTGAATATCTGCGGATTGTAGGGGAAATTAAACCCAAGTATTTTATCTTTGAAAATGTCCCCGGCATGGCGACGGGTAAACATAAACAATTTTTAGAGGAGTTAATCTCTGAATTTGAAGCTATTGGCTATACAATTAATCAGCCAATTAAAATCCTTGATGCCAGTGAATATGGCGCACCACAAAAGCGCAGAAGATTAATCTTAATTGGTAGTCGAAAAGACGTGCCGATGGCTAAATATCCTTTGACAAAGACCGTCGATTTAAACTCAGCCAAAAAATCAGCTTTTCCCAGCGTCTATGATGCGATTTCAGATTTAGAATTAATACCTGCCTTTATCGATACTGATTTAGGCATACCTGCATCAAAATTAGATTATAGTGGTAAGAGGAAAAAATATTCAGTGCAGCCAGGGGATATTTTTAAACTTTGCCATCAAAGAACAGTAGATACAAAAATCTATGGACATATAGGCTCAGTTCATACCCAAAGATCAATTGATAGATTTATCGTAACCGAACCGGGTACAGTGGAACCAAAAAGTCGCTTTTTAAAGCTTTCTCCCACTGGTTTATGTAATACTCTCCGGGCCGGAACTAATAGTGACAAAGGGGCCTATACTGCTCCTAGACCCATTCACTATTCTATTCCTCGTTGTATTACTGTACGAGAAGCCGCCAGATTACATACATTCCCCGATTGGTTTCAGTTTCACCGCACAATATGGCATGGTTTTCGTGAGATTGGTAATGCAGTTATTCCGCTATTATCGAAAGAACTTGGCTCTTCTGTGATGGGAGCAATGAATATTGATACAGCCAATTTCGACCAGCTTATTTTGGAAAAAATGCCCGAAGACTTATTGCTATATAATATGTCTCAAGCATCAAACTATTGGGGAATACCTGACGATGTTATCCCGAAAAGAAAACGAGGTGTCTCTCAGAGATAGTACGATTAACTGCCAATCGAACTTGAAAAACTCGCTCCCATCTTCTCAGCCTCTTATACTTTTTAAACAGGATTTACTATCATTTTTATTATTCGGGAACCGTCCACCAAGCAAGAGCAAAAGCTTGTTCTTTCTCGTTAACTTGTTGACGATATTGAACCCGAATTTTATAGTTTCCAGAGATGGGGACAGGACAAAAAATATGCTCTAAACTATCACTATCACTCAGGGAAGCACAGGTGTATTTAGCATTATTATCCTCCTGGGCAGGTAAAAGATAAACATCTAAATTATTCAGTCCGCGATCCTGGAAACTTTCATCGAGATCATAGAGATTATTGCGATTAGTATCGATTAGTTCTACTAAACGATCCCAAGCTAAAGTGATCGAAACAAAACTATTAGCTTTTAAGGGCTTCTCTAGGGCATAATCTTGATAACTATTAGCGGTAACTGTAGCGTAATCCCAACCAATAGGAGGAATAGATTCTGCGGCGGACCATTGACCATTACTAAACTGTTGGTAGGCGCGAAAAGTGTTAAGATGTCCCGTCCCCATCTGTATATCTAAAGGAATTTTCGGGTCTTTATAAGCATCGGACTCTAACCAAGTTTTTTGGTCTTTAGTTAAGACTGTCCGTCTCATACCTAGCCGTAACCCATCACCCGTATCTTTAATTTTATCGGCAGCATTAAGCATCACTGCCTTCATCACTTGATGATGACGAGAATCGAGACTCCAATGGGGATTTTTTTGATTAATTTGTTGATCGCCGTATTCTTGTAAAAGTGCCACGGATGCCGTAATATGAGGAGCGGCGAAACTGGTGCCACTAACAGTATTTAATTTACCTTTGAGGTCATAAAGCTCTATTTTATTGCCGGGGGCAACTAAATTAATTGACCGCCGCAAACCATCATTAATTTCCCGTTTAATTAAACTGCGACCAATACCCAGCGGCAAAGCACTAATATTAGCAAAATCAACTTTAGTAAATTTTCCTTCTCTTTTGGCTGTATAGGCGGTAGTAATGCCGTTAAAATGATCGGTGGGAATGGGAATTCCTCCCTTACCTTGATTACCAGCAATTACATAAAGAACATCATCAACTCGCGATGACCAATCAACACATTGAGTTAATAAAGCTTGACCATCTAATTTTGGTTCCTGTCTTTGATCTCTTTGCAAAGATTCCCCAAAACTAAAGTTAATCGCCCGCACATCACCGCTATTTTGTCGGGCAATATTTTGACTAGCCAGACATTCTTCCGGTTGTCCGCCGCGTCGCAAAGAACCCACCGCCCCCGAATATAATCTCGCTTTTGGGGCCACTCCGGGGATTTTTTTATCATCACTGACCATTACCGTTGCCACCATAGCGGCGTGATTATCTAGATAGGTGTTGGGTTTGGCAATTTGATCGCGAAAAAAAACACCGGCTAATTTATAGGGAGGTCGCCAAGCTGCCACTTTATCATAACCGAACTGAGCCGGTCGGCCGATTTCCACTTGACCGATGGCAATTTTTCGCCCTAATAAATTATAGGGTTCCGCCCGCAGGCGATCGGCATAAATTCCCTGTTCACCGATGGAATTAGAAAGAACTAGGGAAGGAAGCAGAATTATCGTTACTACTAACCCGACGACAAACCAAAACCCTCTTTTCATCATCAGCAATCCTGCGGCGGTAAGGTGATACCGATCCATTCTAAGACAGAAATCTCCGAAAATACCTAAGTCTCTTTTTTGGCTAGGCGGGATGGTAATAAAAAGCCACTGCCAAGATTAAATAGGTGGCTAGTAATAGGGTTCCATCTAACCAATTGGAACGACCGGTAAAGCTGATTAAATTAGTGACAACCACCGCCACAATTAAAGCCACCACGTTAAAGGGATTAAAATTTAAATCCATCGGTTGCTGCCAAAATTGACCGATAAAAACTAATAAAGGTGCCACGAATAAAGCCACCAATAAACTATCACCCATAGCCACGGAAACCGTTAAATCCATCTGATTTTTTAGGGCTAATTGAGTGACGGTAACTATTCCAGAAACATCGCTAATTAAAGGAATGAAAATCACCCCGATAAAGAGAGGAGTGAGATTAAATCCTTCCATCACTGATTCCACTACATCAACAAATAAATCCGACTCATAAGCTACAGCTACGGTGGAAGTAAGCAGCACAAGTAACCAAATCCAGACTTGAGCTTTTTCTTCCTCACTAACCTGATTGTCGGGGGTATTTTCATTACTTAATCCCACTTCGTAGAGATAGCTATGGGTTTTGAGGGAAAATAATAAAGTTAACCCGTAAACTATTAATAAAACCGTGGCGGTGACTAGGGAAAGACTGAGAATATCGGCAACTTCCACCACGTTAGAAGTATATATTACCAAAGTTGGTAAAGCGATCGCTATTACTGCTAAAGTCATGGAAGAACCATTTACCCGCGCTAAAATCGGTTTAAATTCTTGCTCTTTGTAGCGAATTCCTCCCGTGAGCATTCCCATGCCCATAAATAATAATAAATCGCTGAGAATACTACCGGTAATACTGGCTTGTACGATGTCCACCAATCCTTTTTTTAGGGCAATTAAGGCAATAACTAAAGTGGTAGTATTGCCGAAGATAGCATTAACTAATCCTCCCAAAGTTGGCCCGGTGACTACGGCAACTCTTTCCACGGCCGTACTTAACCAAATTGACAGGGGAATGATCGATAAAGCGGCAGCGATAAAAATAGCTTGATCTCCCCAATTAAGACGACTAGCGACCACCGATAGGGGAATAAATAATAGGAAAGCAAAGGAGACAATTTTTCTTAAATTCATGGGTTATTAATGGCGATTTCTCCCACCATTCCCGCTTCAGCATGACCCGGAATAGTACAGATTAATTTATACTTACCAGTTTTGAGAGGAACTATTACCCATTCTGCCTGTGCATTAGGTTTTAATTCTAGTTCGTGAATCGCCCCTTTAATCTCCACTTTTCCCGCTTCAACTTTCTGCGTCCAACTAGCATCGGCGAAGTCTTTAGCGGTAAAATAATGTTTAGTGGGACTGGGATTATCGAGAATTAATTTGTATTTTTGTCCGGCAATAAAGTTTAATTGACTAGGAAAGAATTTTAATTCTCCTTGCCCGGAGCCTAGACTAATTTTAACTTCTAGAGGAACCGACTGGGCGCAGGCGGGAAAAGTCACTAACCAACAACTAATTAAAACTATTACTACGGCCACAAATTTTTGATAGATATCCTTGCCAGCGAAGTAGGGATTAGAATTCATTTTGCTCCTGCAGCTTATAATAGAGAAAATCCATCGGCTTTTAAGTAGCTAGACACAATCAATTACACATATCTAACTACTTCTTGCCTTTTGCCTATCCTAACCAAGAAATTAATTTTGCACGACTACTTAGGATAATTTGACAACAAGTGGTGATTCTTACCGGCTCTCTTCCCTTCCATCCCCTAAAAGTCCCTTGGCTATGGTTAAAACCACGGGACTTCTAGCCACTGTTAGTTAAATCGACAAAATTAATCTAAGCTATCGGGAGAATGGGGATAAAGTTGTTCTGCTTCTGGACAATCTTCCGAGACATTAATATCAGGATTCGTCCGCGACACCGAGGCCAGTTTTCTGCTAACCGCACCAATACTTTCTAAACGCACCATTTCTTCCCAAGAACTAATTTCGTCTTCTTCTTCTGTTTCGTAGCGAATGGTGACGAGATCGCTTTCTAGATCGACAATACGAGCATTATCAATCCATCTTTGCTGATCGCGCAAGAAAATGCAGACTTCCTGACCATCCATACAGAATTGATAAATCTTGCGGTGTAACATAAATTGCTCCTAAACAGCTTCTTTTGTTGAATTCAACTAACGGGAAGTGACAAAATGCGGTTCTTCGTTACTTGGTATGGTGCGATAGGGGGGCATAAATTGACTAAATCCTTATCTGGCAAGAGACTTAATTGATTAGTTCGCTCTAGATTAAAAACAATTGACAAAAATCGCCAAATGCCTTTTTAAATAAGGGTTCCATCCCTTATAACCCCCGTCCATTGCATAACACAAACCTAAGAACCCAAAATGCCAATCTCAGCAATAGCTCAAAAATTCCCGCGGATAACACAAAAGGGAGAAAAATTCCGCTAGCAGTGGCAAGAATGGGAAAGTAAAGTCAGGTTTCCGGTTTGGGGCTACGTTCTTCAAAGACATCGATTCGATTAATAGACGGCCTCGGCGATCACTAAAAAATCGCCCTTATAGAGTCATTGTGACATAAATTTTCACTTCCTAACAGTATTCCTGGATGGAATCGGGAATAAGGTTTAGGGATGAGGTTAGAGGCCAAATTTCAACTAATACCCCAACACCTCAACACCTAACCCCTAAGAGATGAAGTCCTTCCCCGCAAAGGTGCTATCAATGCAAATTACTGTGATAAAAGTCCAAAATGGGGCGGAAAAGACAGCTAGTAACCTCATGCCCCCTGGTCAGAACGTTCTCTACCATGAACACTGATTTCTTCACCACCACGGGCCGTCGTTTCTTGCAGCTCGCCACCTCACCACGACGCTTATTCATCGTTGACTCTCTGCTCAGTACCGTCTGCTTTCCAACTCCGAAAAATAGGTATAGGTATTGTAAAGTTTCAATACAAATATGGTCATATATAGTCATTCATGGTAATATGTACAGACAAAACTATCGGACTAGGCAAAAAAAACAGGAATAAGTTATCGAACGGCTTGGAGGTGGTGGAAACAAGGGAATTTAACAGGCTATCAATTGCCTTCTGGTACAATT
>NZ_JADBSZ010000108.1:0-15911 GCF_020246425.1 Microcystis sp. M079S1 | reverse complement strand
TACGGGAAAGACGCTCTTTGGTCGCCCAGTTATTTCGTCTCTTCTGTAGGAGGTGCGCCACTGGAAGTTCTTAAGTCTTATATCAAAGATCAGGAAAAGCCGTCGTAAAACGACGGGGTTTTAACCCAAATTTTCGATAAGCGCCATTCTCGACCATTGGTGAGAATACCCCAATCTACTCCCGTCCCCGTGAGATAATTGGTGATCTGAAAGGAAGGATTACTATTTTTCCAGATATCTCGCTGATCATTCTTAGAAACGTCACTAAGAGAACGTTGCCAGTATTTGGCCTCAGCGATCGCTAAAACTTGACGATAAAAGGCTCTTTCATTATTCTGGAGAGCATAGGCTTGATAACGGTCATTTTCTGTGGCAAATAGGGCATAATCTGGCCTTTCTGACCTTCCTTTTCCCCTACTGCTTACTTGCGGTATATAACTAAAACCGAGAATTTCTAGAATCGGTTGTATTAATTCTGCTTCCGTTTGCGCTTCGTTAAGAGTCGGCAAAATCGCCTTTTTTTGTTGATAAAGACTCTCTAAGCGGGAAAATGCCCCAGATACATCCTCTTGCCATTCCGGAGAATCCGGCAGCCGATGCTCAAGATAGTGTTGAGAAAAAAGTGGTTTATTGCCCGTTTGTCCTGACATGGCCGATTATCCTAGCATTGAGGGTATCTAGCCTAAAAATGAAGGGTTCGCAGGCAGGCACGGATTCCCATTATACAAGAAGTATAAGGCAAGTCTCCGATTTTGTCAAGGGTTTTGGCCAAAAAAAATCGCCAAGACTTACCACAGCCGCAGGCGTAACTTACTAATGGGGATGAAAATTAAAATTCTTCTGATTTCAAGCTAAGGACTAGACTGAGGATGAAGAAATTGATCATAGTTCCCTGAATGTGATTAAAGCGAGTCGCAGTGAATCCGCTCAGTCTAAAGAGAGAAAAAAACGGAATCAAGAGAACATCCCTGTGCATAGTTTTCGGACTTTATTGGAGGACGTGGGGACGATTTGCTTGCATACAGTAGAATGTACGATGAGAGAGGGAAGTTATCGTTTTTCTAAGATAACTAGACCGACTTCTCGGCAACAATCATGCGTTAGATTTATTGGGAGTTTATTTAATTTGTACCCAGTAAAGGGGCATCGGAAATTCTTTTAATCCCTCCCACAGCAAAGGTTACGACCATTTGTCAATGGGGGAGTCTGGAAATACCCCCTCAATTGACTGAATGAAAGGAAAATTTATTGTGTTTTCCTGGGCAATTTAGCCGACTTTTGTGGTTTCTTTTGTGGTGGATTGGGAGGGTTTGAGTTTGCGCTTGAGGGTTGAAGCTGCGCCGAGAGTACCGAGGGCAACCAGCCCAAGAAGGGAATTGGGTTCGGGAACCGCTTTCATCGTCAGTGGCCCAGCTTTGACTAGACTACCTTCCATGGGTTTTAACTCAAGCAAGATGGGTTTGACGCTGAAAAACTCACCCGATCCAAGATAGTCGTCAACTTCTGGGACAAAAGGTGGGTCAGACCAATCGGGGGGTGTGGGAGCAGGGAAAATGAATTCGCCTGGTGCTGGCACGAAGGGCAGCACCTGCTCTCCAGGAGTGATCCCCGGCTCCACCCCACCTACACCACCAAAGGCAAAGAGAAAGGTGGGCAAGTCATCGGCCGGGGTGTTCTTCCACCTCCACCAAAAGTCGGGTGCAAATTCCTCAACTACTGGCAAACCTATTGATAGATCAACTGGCTCCTCTGGAGCAACCGGCTCCTCTGATAGATCAACTGGCTCCTCTGATAGATCAACCGGCTCCTCTGATAGATCAACAGGCTCCTCTGGAGCAACCGGCTCCAGAGGAGCAACCGGCTCCTCTGATAGATCAACAGGCTCCTCTGGTGGGATATAGCTTGAATTCGTGGACTGACCGAACGACCATACATCCGGCTTAAGCTTCTCTATCGCGGCTTGGGCATCGGCGAGATTGGCAGCCGCTCCATAGAAGATATTGAAAGTGCGGGACTCACCCGGGGCCAGATCACCAAAGGCAAAATCAAAGACGGAACCGTGGTCTGCCGGTCCTTTTTGGAAGAAATCAACATTGATCGAAGAATCGGAGAGAAAAATTTCTCCTGGGTACCAGCGCGGATCTGAACTTGCGAAGCCGTTGTTGCTGGCAAAGCGCACCTTGCCACCGGCGGATTCAAGATTGCTTTCCACCCCAAAGTGGCTCACATACTCAAACAACTGAGTGGGTGGCACATCCCAATCCATCACGCGGCGATAAACCACATCAGTAACTGTTTCCGTGCCGCTGTTTGTGATGGTGACGTTGCCTTGAAACACATTGGGGACTAAGGAAACACCGTAGAAGTGCCCAATGTCAACGGGATAGTCGGCCAATTGAATGAAAGAGGAGGCTGTTGTGGTCGTGGAACCAAAAGTCCCGCCCTTCAGCCCTCCGCTGCCTGAAGATTGATTCACCCAACCAGCCACGCGGCTGCCAAACGGATCAGTGACAGCCACGCCCCATCCTTCACAGAGACAACCTGGGGAGGTGGCATCCCGCCAGGTTCCATCGGGGAAGCGATAGGACAAGCCTGTCGCCCCTGCATTGACAGGACTGAAGCCTAATGGATCTGAAAAATTCAGATGGCCGGCATCATTCACGCCAAGAGCGACGGAGGCCAGAGATGGATCGGCATTGTTAAAGATCACCGCCCCTACCTCTGCCTGAGCCACTTGCGGTGACAAGGCATTAAGAGCAGTCGCCAGTCCAAGTGCCGCGCCTGCAGGCAACGAATTAGACAAGTTCTTAATGTTCATGAGAAACTAAAGGATTTTTACAAGTGGGAACGCTACCCTCGCAGCAGGGTCAGCCAGCTTATGCAGGGAAGATATTGAAATTTTGCCCCCCCTCCGAACTATATCCTAACATTGACACTCCCACCGTTAATTGCTGACGCAATGTAACGGGGGATTCTTGCTTCACAGACACTTAACTAGATCAAACAACGTTCGTTGCTTAATCCCCGTCAGAACGTCTTCACAAGCATTTTGAATCACGGGCTGTCCGACCGCAATTTTTCCTCTGTATTCAATTACCTTTGCGCTGGCGGTATCACGATTTTCTCTGTGTCCACAGAATTGACAATTATGTGACCGTTCACTTAATTTCTTTTTGCCTGTTGCCTGGTGACAACTAGGACATTCTTGAGAAGTCCCATTTTTATCAACCTTTAGATACAATTTATGTCTTTTCCAAGCAACATAGGGCAAAATCTCATTGATAAATTGCCCGATTCCTGATTCAAGGGAACGTTGACGAACGATTCCTCGACTCCAAGAAACAAAATTAATATCTTCGACAAAAATGTTTTCCGCTAAATCGCCAAGATAATGCGCCAATTTAAAATGCCAGTCACGGCGAGTATTGGCTACAGATTCGTGTAACCTAGCTATCTTGTTTTGGAGTTTTAACCAACTTTTTGAGCCTTTGACTTTATGTTTTAAGCGTCTTTGTAGCAATTTAAGCTTACTCTGTGCTTTCAACAACAATCGTGGAGCTTTAATTAATTCTCCTTGACTGGTAGCTACAAAACTTTCAATTCCCGCATCGATCCCCAGACTGGTTTTCCCGACTATGGGTTCTGGACATTGCTCTGACGATTGAAAGTAGAGCATCAAGTAATAACCACGGGCTTTTTTAACAATACGAGCTTGTTTTGCTTCAAAGCCTGTGGGATATTCCCTAGATTGCCTGATCTTTACCCATCCTAATTGAGGCAGTTTAACTTTTCCTTCCGCTAAACAATTATTGAGTAACTGAGGAAAAACGAAACTACGCATTGTTTTTTTGAATCGAGGAAACCCATTTCCTTTTGCCTTCATGTCACTGAAAGCCTTGTCCAAAGTTTTAAGGGTTTGTTGCAATACTTGAGCATTGACAGACCTTAAATCTTCATTGGACTGTTTAGCTGCGGTTAGGGATTTTGCTTGATGAATGTAGTTAGGGTAGGGAGCGTCGACAGGGATGATGTACTCGGAAATGATTGAGCAAGCATTAGCGGGTGATTTACGACTATTTAACCAGTGTTTCCTTTCGGACAGGGCCAAGTTATATACTCGGCGACAAATTTCCAAAGTATGCTCTACTTTTTCAATCTGTTGACGAGTTAACTTTAGCTTGAACTGGTAGGTTAGCGTTATCATTTTACTGCACCAATCTTTTTTGATGTTAACAGAAAAACAAACAAAAGAGGATTCGCTATCGCTTAGTTTACTTGCTGGTCAAAATTCATCTCACCGTTAGAACCGATAGGTTTAACGGGAGTCCTCTTTTGACATTTTAGATAGATATAGTTTTTAATAAATTTTTACATTCCTCTCTCCGACCAGCGACTCACCAAGACTTTATCCTCTTGTTGCCAGAAGACCCTATCGGTCTATACCGTTTTTAAATGTACGAATCAAGGGTTCGCAGGCAGGCACGGATTCCCATTATACAAGAAGTATAGGGCAAGTCTCCGATTTTGTCAAGGGTTTTGGCCAAAAAAAATCGCCAAGACTTACCACAGCCGCAGGTTTGAATCGTAACTTATATAATGGGGATGAAAATTAAAAGCAATTTCTTGGCTGGGTTAAAGACAATTCATCGACATCTATCTTAACTATAAGTTAAATTAATATTTAACAAAAATCGGCTTAAGACTAAAAGAACAATGAACATTATGGCTCCAAATGCTTAGTAGTGGTTAGTTTAGCTAGATTGTAGATCGATGAAATTATCTAGAGATCGAGCAAGTATCGTCAAGAATTCTGGGTTATATCTATAAGTAAATTTTATTTTAAGTTTATTTAAGACTGTCATTACTAATACAAGGCTGAGTCAGGGAGATTTTCCCGTAGTATCAAAAATGAAACTCGCTCGCATCGTTCAATCTGACTACGAGCGAGAGGCAATTGTAGAGACTGCCGCTTTCACTAGCATTTAATTAAGAGGAACAACCAATGGCAACTTATAAAGTCACCCTGATAACACCCGATGGCGAGCATACAATTAATGTTGAGGATGATGAGTACATTCTCGATGTAGCTGAAGAAGAAGGACTGGACTTACCTTATTCCTGCCGTGCGGGAGCTTGCTCCAACTGTGCTGGAAAACTTCAATCTGGTACTGTCGATCAATCCGATCAATCCTTCTTAGATGACGATCAAATTGAAGCGGGTTATGTCCTCACCTGCGTCGCCTATCCTACCTCTGACTGTGTGATCCTCACCCACCAAGAAGAAGCAGCTTTGCAGTAATCTTCAAGATTGTCAGAAAACTCCCGTTAAGTGCTATCTATGGTGCTTAACGGGAGTTATTTTATGGCTCAAAAATTTTTTTCCCTAAACCCTTGTGTGTTTTAGCTAAGGGTGCTATGATTGTTAATCGTGGAATTAATGGGTCGGTGCCCGAGTGGTTAATGGGGGCGGACTGTAAATCCGTTGGCTACGCCTACGCTGGTTCGAATCCGGCCCGGCCCACCACGATCAATGCCCGTGTAGCTCAGTGGTAGAGCACACCCTTGGTAAGGGTGAGGTCATGAGTTCAATCCTCATCACGGGCTTTTTCTTTCCTGCTCATTCTCAATCAACCATTGAAGGATGAGATTAAGCAAGTCTTCAGCACTATGGCGTTAACAGAAGTTATCCCCTAGCCCGATTAGGCATCGATCGCCTAAAATAGTCAAAATTAACTTATTTGTTGGCTCATGTCTCCCCTCGACAACATCGCTAAACTGTCTCACCTCACCCGCAGAGATGTTCAGAAAAATTGGTTTATCGCTACAGCAGCGGGAAAGCCAATTCAACCCGTCACCCTCAATGAAAAACAATACATTATTTGGCCGGCCGGCAGACAAATCCAATATCTAACTCAAAAAATTATTGTCCCCGAACATTTAGCCGGTTATCCTTTAGAGGGAATGGAACTGAGATTAATCTTAACTTGGTGGGCGGAAGATGTCAAAATTTATGTTAATAATCAATTTATCCAAGCAGGAGACCTCTTTGATTCTTCCGGCCGCATTTTACTTTCCAACTCTGTCTCTACCGGTCAAGAAATCCTTGTTACTCTCCGTTTAGTCAGTCCCAATCATGATATTGGTGGTTTGATGAAATCGCAGTTAATCTATGAATATAGCCAAGCTATCGATCCTAGTTTTGTTGCTGATGAATTAACCATTCTCCATAATTATCTACAAACTTTTTATCCTGAAAACTTAGCGGCTTTTACCGCCACTCTCGATAATATTGACTGGGATAATGTCACCAACAAAGATAAATTTAATCGCTCCCTAGAATTAATTCGTCAATCCCTGCAACCCCTGGCTCAACCTCTCAAAGAACGCAGTTTTCATCTTCTCGGCCACGCACATTTAGATCTGGCTTGGTTGTGGCCGTTGGCAGAAACTTGGCAAGTGGCAAAAAACACTTTTATCTCGGTTTTAAAGCTGCAAAAAGATTTTCCTGCCCTCATATTTGGTCATTCTAGCCCCCTAATTTACGACTGGATAGAAAAACATCATCCTGACCTATTTCAAGCAATGCTAGAGGCATATAAAGGGCAATCTTGGGAACTTTTGGGCGGGATGTGGGTAGAACCAGAAGTCAATTTGATCTCCGGGGAATCCCTATTTCGACAGCTGCTTTATGGACAAAAATATTTTCAAGAAAAATTTGGACAAATCACTGAAACTGCTTGGCTGCCAGATACCTTTGGGTTTCCCTACCAATTGCCACAAATTCTTAAATCCTTTGGCATAAAATATTTTGTAACCGGGAAACTACATTGGAATGATACGACTAAATTTCCCCACGGTTTTTTCTGGTGGCAATCTCCCGATGGCAGTAAAATTCTTTCCCTAATGTCTCCTCCCAATGTTGCCGGAGTTATGGATACTAATCCAATTATTATGACCGATCATGCTCTCAATTGGGAACGGCAAACCGGCTTAAAAGATATTTTTTGGTTGCCCGGTGTTGGCGACCATGGCGGCGGTCCGACTCGTGATATGTTAGAGGTAGCCCAACGTTGGCAAAAATCTCCTTTTTTCCCCCAGTTAAAATTTAGCCAAGCAACAACTTATCTGAACAGTCTGGAGACAAGTAATCTTCCTATCTGGGATGATGAATTATATCTAGAATTCCATCGGGGTTGTTATACTACCCACGCTGACCAAAAGGCCTATAATCGTTACTGTGAAATCCTCTTGTATCAAGGAGAATTATGGTCTTCTCTGGCTAATATCTTACTAGAGATTCCCTATCCGAAAGTCGAGATAGAATCCGCATGGAAAAAGGTTTTATTAAATCAGTTTCACGATATACTTCCTGGAACTTCTATCCACGAAGTGTTTAGGGATGCCAATCAGTTATGGCGGCAAGTTATCAGCACAGGTGAAGCAATTTTAGATCAAGCTTTACAAGCAATTGCCACTCAAATTAATTTACCTAATCCTCCCCATCCCCAAGCAAAACCTTTTCTAGTTTTTAATTCTCTCAACTGGGAAAGATCCCAGGTTATCTCTTTAGCTATAGAATCTGTCAATTGCTCGGTTTATGACTTAAATAATTGTCTCTGTCCCTGGCAATTATCCCACGACAATCAGCTATTATTTCTCGCTGAAAATATTCCTGCTGTGGGTTATAAGTTATTTTGGTTAGTTCCCAATCAGCAAGCAGCCGAGAAAAATTTAACTAACTGCCAATTTATTTTAGATAATGGCTTGCTTAAAGTTACTATTAACTCGGAAACGGGGGATATAGATAGTATATTTGATATAATTAATCAAAAAGAAATCCTGCAAGCTGCTGGTAATCAATTACAGGCATTTAAAGATCAAGGACAATATTGGGACGCTTGGAATATCGAGCCGAATTATCAACAATATCCCTTACCTAAAACAGTATTAAAATCGATCGAATGCTTAGAATGTGGTCCCTTGCGCTGGCAGATTCGCGTGATCAGAAGTTTAGCTGATTCGGAATTTTGTCAAGATTATATCTTAGAAAAAGATGCTCCTATTCTCCAGATTAAAACTATTGTTAATTGGCAGCAGGAACATACTTTAGTAAAAACCGCTTTTCCTCTCAGCCTCAACAGTGATTTTACCACCTATGAAATTGCCTGTGGTGCGATCGAGCGTTACCACGAACCAGAATCACCAAAATGGGAAGTTTACGGTCATAAATGGGCGGATTTAACCGATACAGAGGCAAACTATGGGGTTAGTCTTTTAAATAATAATAAATATGGCTATGATGCTACTAACCAGCAACTACGATTAACTCTGTTGAGAAGTCCCCGATGGCCAGATCCCGAGGCGGATCTGGGGAAACAAGAATTTACCTATGCAATATATCCCCACCAAGGTAACTGGAAAACGGCGAAAACTGTCCATCACGCTTGGCAGTTAAACTCACCTGTCAACGTTATTTTTATTACTAATTCTTATCGATCAACCCAGTTGCCACCCGTGGCACAATGGTTAAAATTATCGGCCGATAACTTAATTTTAATGAGTTTCAAACAAAGTGAAACATCCGCTCGGAGTTGGGTAATGCGCGTTTATGAATGTCAGGGAGAAAACGCTGTTATTGATTGGCAAAATCAATTAAAATTAACAATAAAAGAATCGATCGACGGTTTAGAAAGAGCGATCGATCCTGTTGAGCAACTTTCTCCTTGGCAGATAGCCACATGGTTATTAAAGAATTAATCTTCGTGATCTTCAAAAGGATCGCTTAATTCTGCTGCTGGCGGTCCAAAAGCGGTATAAAGAGCTAAAACGGTAATCCCCACCAAAGCGGCAGCGATCGAAATACCCAAAATTGTTGCAGTTTCCATAGAATAAAATTTGCTTAGATACAGTCTGTATCTTATCTTAACAAGATTTGACATCCTCGCCGCCGATAGCGATCGCTAATCGGGCCAGTTGCATTGCTGTTATCTCATGCCCGATAATGGTGAAAGGATCAACTAAATAGGGCTTGCTGAATAATGGTAAAACCCTTTTAAAATAAGGCTTTTGACCTGTTAAAATCCGATGTTAGTGCTGCGAAAATAGGATTGGGACATTCAAAAACCTGGCATTATCCTTCTTTTAGTACATAAACTGGTACAAAAAAGAGGGCAACAAAGCCTGAAACGACCGGCTACTGACTCGGAGACTCCTGACTCCTAACCCCACCAACAAACTTTTTGCCGCAAACCCTAAATAGCGATCAAACTAAACTAGAAGAATTATTATGAAGAAACTCCTACAGGGACTAGAAAGGTTTCAGAGTGGTTATTTTGATGAACATCGACAATTATTTGAGCAACTCTCCCACGGACAAAAACCGAGAATCCTGTTTATTACCTGTTCCGATTCCAGGATCGATCCTAACCTAATTACCCAAGCGGAGGTGGGGGAATTATTCGTAATTCGTAATGCGGGAAATATAATTCCTCCCTACGGGGCAACCAATGGCGGTGAGGGTGCATCTATAGAATATGCTATCAACGCTCTCGGCATCGAGCAAGTGATTATCTGCGGTCACTCCCATTGTGGAGCGATGAAAGGTTTGTTAAAATTGCAAAGTCTGGCCGATGAAATGCCTTTAGTTTACAATTGGTTAAAGCAAGCAGAAGCTACTCGACGTTTAGTTAAGGATAATTACAAAGAACTAGAAGGAGAAGAACTGATCGAGGTGACAGTAGCAGAAAATGTTCTCAACCAGTTAAGTAATTTGCAAACCTATCCAATTATTCGTTCCCGATTACATCAGGGTAAATTGTCCCTACACGGTTGGATTTTTCGGATTGAAACCGGCGAAATTTTAGCCTATGATCCCATCCTACACGATTTTGTCGCTCCCCATAGTAAAATTACCCATCCCGAACCAGAAGACAATTTACCCCCTAGTCGTCACCTTCCCAATAGTCATCCCTTCAAGATTTCTGAGGATTATATCAGGACTAATGCGGACGTAAAAAAAGCGACTCCTGCGGTTAATACTGTGGCGAAAAACAATGGCTCCTCAACCCAAAAACCGGGCTATAATTATTTAGACCCCTCCCAAGCCGATCGCATTTATCGCGGTTCGAGAAGTTAATTAGGGATTAGAGAAATTCTCTAGAGATGTGCTTATTACCGTCTCTAGAGTGGCAGTTAATGGCAAGAGCCTTCCCAGTTGATAATGACCGTAATCCGGGACAATCAGCCTAACATCTGGTGACAGCATCGGCAAGTCAGCAACGCTCAGTGTTAGGAAAGCTAATAGCTATTGCTTTTTACTCAAAAAATATGGTATGATGGAAAACTGTCAGTTTTACGAAAGCCGATGAAAACGGAAGAGATTATCAAATCAATCGAAGCCGAGTATCTCAAGAGCGATCTGCCCATTATCCATGTCGGTGACACGATCCGGGTAGGGGTGCGAATCGTTGAAGGAGATAAAGAGCGGATTCAGCCCTACGAGGGTATTGTCATCGCCAAACGCCATGGCGGTATCAACGAAACGATTACAGTACGCAAAGTCTTCCAGGGTGTGGGAGTAGAAAGAGTCTTCCTGCTCCACTCGCCGCGGGTTGCCAGTATCAAGATCATCCGTCGTGGTAAAGTACGTCGGGCGAAACTCTACTATCTGCGCGATCGGGTTGGCAAAGCCACCAGGGTACAAGAACGTTTCGATCGCCCTCTCTAAAAATTTTCCGGCGACAGCCTAACCAAGAAAGTTGCTCAATCGCCAACAACTACGCTATAATAAATAAAGGCCTTAAAAAAGCCAAATAGTTTAGCGAATGGGCGCTCTTAGTTCAGTTGGTAGAACGCAGGTCTCCAAAACCTGATGTCGGGGGTTCAAGTCCTCCAGGGCGCGTTTGGTAATCACCAAGCCGATAACTGCAAAGGACATGATCTAAA
Organism: Microcystis sp. M079S1; assembly: GCF_020246425.1. Classification (NCBI taxonomy): domain Bacteria; kingdom Bacillati; phylum Cyanobacteriota; class Cyanophyceae; order Chroococcales; family Microcystaceae; genus Microcystis; species Microcystis sp. M079S1. The sequence continues at coordinate 4,967 of NZ_JADBSZ010000108.1, read as the reverse complement.
TGTCTGGGGGTTAGTGTGGGTTGTCCGGTGAAAATGATAAGTTAAGGATAGCTTGAGTATCATTTTAAGGAGTAGCGATCGTGGCCAAAAAAGAAACCCTAGAAAAAGACACGAGCGACAAGAAAGAGGGAAGCTCCTTTCAGGTCAAGGAATTCGTCAATGAAACCAAAGAAGAACTCGCCAAAGTCGTCTGGCCTTCCCGTCAGCAACTTTTGAGTGAATCAGCGGCCGTGATGTTAATGGTGACTTTGGTAGCCACTCTCATCTATCTGATTGATAAATTCTTTGCCTGGGGTGCGGGGAAGGTGTTCCCATGAATCTAGAAGAAGAGCAATTTCCCGAAGAAGTCAATCTCGGCGACCTACCGAAAAAACCCCGTTGGTATGCCGTGCAGGTGGCTTCCGGTTGTGAGAAACGGGTCAAAGCTAATTTGGAACAGCGCATCCACACCCTCGATGTGGCCGATCGCATTCTGCAAGTTCAGATTCCCCAAGCGGCCACCGTCAAAGTCCGCAAGGATGGTTCACGGCAACACGGTGAGGAAAAAGTCTTCCCCGGTTATGTCCTGATCAGAATGATCATGGATGATGACGCTTGGCAGGTGGTCAAAAACACCCCCCATGTGATCAACTTTGTCGGGGCCGAACAAAAACGCCACTACGGACGCGGCCGCGGTCACGTCACCCCGCTACCCTTGAGTATGTCAGAAGTCGATCGCATCTTCAAACAAGCTCAGATTCAAGAACCCGTCGTCAAAATCGATATGGAAGTTGGCGATCAAATCTTGGTTCTATCTGGTCCATTTAAGGACTTTGAAGGGGAAGTGATCGAAGTTAGTCCCGAGCGCGGCAAACTCAAGGCCCTGCTCTCCATTTTTGGTCGGGATACCCCGGTCGAATTGGAATTTAATCAAGTCGAAAAACAAAACTAAATCATGGCTAAAAAAGTCGTCGCAATTATTAAACTAGCTTTACCTGCTGGTAAGGCTAACCCTGCTCCTCCCGTGGGTCCTGCTTTAGGTCAACACGGGGTGAATATTATGGCGTTTTGTAAAGATTACAACGCTAAAACCGCCGATCAGGCTGGGATGATCATCCCTGTGGAAATCTCCGTTTTTGAGGATCGTAGTTTTACCTTTGTCCTCAAAACTCCCCCCGCTTCCGTTCTCATCCGCAAAGCGGCCGGTGTGGAAAGAGGTTCCAACGAACCCAACAAGAAATTTGTCGCCACCATTACCCGCGACCAATTACGCGAAATCGCCCAAACTAAAATGCCCGATCTTAACGCTAACGACATCGAAGCGGCCATGAATATTGTGGCGGGAACGGCCAGAAATATGGGTGTCAAGATCTCAGACTAAATCTTATTTCGGGGAGAAGTTAAGCTTCGTTATTACCCAAGGAGCAACAAATCAGATGGTAAAAAAAGTTTCACGACGTTTGCGAGATGCCCAGGCTAAGGTAGAAAATAAAGCCTACGAGCCATTAGAGGCACTGACATTATTAAAGGAATTAGCGACGGCGAAATTCGACGAAACCGCCGAAGCTCATATTCGTTTAGGTATCGATCCTAAATATACCGACCAACAACTGCGGACAACGGTAAGTTTACCCAAAGGAACCGGACGCACGGTGCGAGTAGCGGTCATTACTCGCGGGGAAAAGGTACAGGAAGCGAACAACGCCGGAGCCGATATCGTTGGTTCGGAAGAATTAATCGAAGAAATCGCCAAGGGGATGATGGATTTCGAGGTTTTGATCGCCACCCCCGATATGATGCCGAAAGTGGCTAAATTAGGTCGTCAACTCGGTCCGCGGGGTTTAATGCCTTCACCGAAAGGGGGAACCGTAACCACGGATTTAACGGGGGCAATCGCTGAGTTTAAAGCGGGTAAATTGGAATTCCGGGCTGATCGCACCGGTATCGTTCACGTTCAATTTGGTAAAGCTTCTTTTAGTGCCGAGGATCTGTTAGTCAATTTGAAAGCTTTACAGGAAACGGTGGACAGAAACCGGCCTTCCGGGGCCAAGGGTCGTTACTGGCGCACAGTTTACGTTTCTTCCTCCATGGGGCCATCGATTCAAGTGGATATTAGCGCCCTGCGGGATCTGAAATTAGCAGAAGGTTAATGACAGTTATTTTGTCTGAAAAAGCCCCCAAGTAATTGGGGGTGTTTTTTTGGCTTGATCGCCCGATTGATATAGAATCAAAAGGCTACACTCAAGATTAATCGCTTGAATTATTCTCTTGTATCTGTTCTTAAAGCCAGCGTGTGGATTGTAGATTCCCCTAATACCCGTATTTTAGCCCCTTGTGCGATCGCTCTTGGTAACTTTGATGGTTTGCACCTAGGTCATCAAACCGTCCTACAGCCAATTTTTCAGGATGACCCCGCTTATCCCACCGTTGTTAGTTTTACTCCCCACCCGCGAGAATTTTTTACGGGAGAAAAATGGCAATTATTAACTCCTCTAGGGGAAAAGGTGGAGGTTTTAGAGAATTTAGGCGTTAAACAATTAGTTTTACTGCCTTTTTCGGCTCAATTAGCTTCCCTGACTCCCTTGGCTTTTGTCGAACAGATTTTAGTAGAAAAACTACAGGCTAAATCGATCAGTGTTGGTCAAGATTTTCACTTCGGTTATCGTCGTCAAGGTACAGCCGAAGATTTATTACAGATCGCCTCTCAATTTAATATTAAAGTCGAGATTGTTGGTTTAAAAAACTGTGAGTCGGGTCGGATTAGTAGTTCCCTAATTCGTCAAGCTTTGGCAGCAGGAAACGTTGAGCAAGCTGGGCAAATGTTAGGTCGTCCCTACAGTTTAACCGGTCGCGTGGTCGTCGGGCAACAGCTGGGCAGAACATTAGGTTTTCATACCGCTAATCTACAGGTTCCCCCCGATAAATTATTGCCGCGATTCGGGGTTTATTGCGGTTGGGTGCATCTCGATGGTTCTCGCTTACCGGCAGTTATGAATATCGGTTATCGTCCCACGATCGAGGGAAAAACTATCAGTGTGGAAATCCATTTATTGGATTGGTCGGGCTATGTATATGATCGCATTTTAACGATGGATTTAGTGCAATTCCTGCGACCAGAACAGAAATTTAATTCTCTCGATCGATTAAAAAATCAGATCGAGATAGACTGCGATCGCTCTCGGTTAATTCTATGTTCTGTAACTGACAAATCCTAATATTTTTGGTATTCTCTTTCCACTTTACCCACCGCTTTCAATAAAGGAGAATCGAGGGAATCGATCCAATCAGCTACTTCTCGTGCTAATCCCAGGGTAACAATGCCTTGAGACGGTGGTAATTGACCCGCTAACGCCTGACTTTTGATGGTTTTCAGGTTGATTAATGTACTGGCAGCGATTCCTAAAACAAGACTAAAAACGAGCGAACTGGCTTTCATCTTCACTGATTAAGAGAAATTCTTCTCGATTTTACCGTACTGAACCGACTTAAAATCTTGATTTCGCCCACTGGCAACAATTCTTAACTAATTTTCTCCATGCTCGCCACCCTAACCCCGATTAGCTCCCTAGCAGAAAATTTCCCGCCATTGTCTGTCAACTTTCCTCGCTAGTGTGGGCAAATTAGGAAAAGAATCGTTAAGATCAAAAAAACTTAACATTAATCTTCTTGACAGAATACCCCATTTGTGCCATGAGAGACGCTATTGATATTTTGATGGAAAATTTGAGCCAGAGCATCGTTGGCCAAACCGAATCGATTCGCATTGTGCTGGTGGCTTTGCTCAGTGGTGGTCACGCTCTCCTCGAAGATGTCCCCGGAGTCGGCAAAACCCTGTTAGCCAAATCCTTAGCGCGTTCAATTAACGGTCGTTTCCAACGGGTACAATGCACCCCTGACCTCCTCCCCAGTGATATCACGGGAACCACGATTTGGAACCCCAACAGTCGCGAATTTGAATTTATCCCCGGCCCCGCTTTTGCTAACGTCCTGTTGGCCGATGAAATCAACCGGGCCACTCCGCGCACCCAATCGGCACTTCTAGAAGTCATGGAAGAAAAACAAGTTACCATCGATGGAGAGGCGCGTCTGGTTCCCCAACCCTTCTTTGTTATTGCCACCCAAAATCCGATCGAATATCAAGGCACTTTTCCGCTTCCAGAAGCACAAATGGACCGTTTTGCCGTTTGCCTGAGTTTGGGTTATCCCAGCGCGGCAGAAGAATTAAAAATGTTACAAAGACAGCATTCTCAAGAGGCGGTTAAATCCCTAGAAGCTTGTATTTCCTTAGAACAGGTGGTAGAATTGCAAAGATTAGTCAGTCTGGTCAAGGTAGCTCCTGCTTTACAGCAATATATCGTCGATTTAGTCCGCGCTACCCGTGATCACGAAGATATTAGTTTAGGAGTCAGTCCCCGGGGTTGTGTGGTTTTGCAAAAAGCAGTTCAAGCTTACGCTTTCCTCGAAGGTCGCGATTATGCTATCCCCGATGATGTTAAGTTGATTACTCCCTACGTCTTCTGCCATCGTCTGATTCCTAGTCACGGTCGTCAAGCTAAAGCTATCGTGGAAAGACTTCTGCAATCGGTGGCGATCGAGGATCGCATCTATGCTTAAATTTCAGTTATCGTTGACATCCTCACCGCCGTAAACGGACGGTGATTCCCAAACCTCACGATTTAGGTTTCTGCTTCTTTCCCTTGCGGGGTTCCGCACCTGCCTGAACAGATTTACTCTGTTCTGGTCTTATGGTCGCTCTACAGACTGACACCGCAAGCCCTGCGGCCAAAATATTTTTACTAGCGTTAATATCTCGGTCATGGTGAGTCCCACAGTCTGGACAATCCCACTCTCGAATATTTAACGGCATTTTTTCAGCAATATACCCGCAATTACTACATCTTTTAGAGCTAGGAAACCATCTATCTATTTCGATGTAGTTTCTCCCATACCAACGGCATTTATAGGCTAATTGTCGAGTGATTTCTCCC
>NZ_JADBSZ010000107.1:0-66818 GCF_020246425.1 Microcystis sp. M079S1 | reverse complement strand
TACACGACGCTATTCCCATCTCACTCAATTAGTTCGTGAAAACCAGACGATTGTTGTTGAGAATTTAGCCGTTAAGAATATGGTCAAAAACCCGAAATTATCTCAGGCAATATCTGACGTTAGTTGGGGTTAAATCACTCGACAATTAGCCTATAAATGCCGTTTGTACGGCAGAAATTACCTCGAAATAGATATATGGTTTCCTAGCTCTAAAATGTGTAGTAATTGCGGGTATATTGCTGAGAAAATGCCGTTAAATGTTCGAGAGTGGGATTGTCCAGACTGTGGGACTCACCATGACCGAGATATTAACGCCAGTAAAAACATTTTGGCCGCAGGGCTTGCGGTGTCAGTCTGTAGAGCGACCATAAGACCAGAACAGAGTAAATCTGTTAAGGCAGGTGCGAAAAATCCTTCGGGAAAGAAGCAGAAACTCAAATCGTGAGGTTTGGGAATCGCCGTCCGTTTTACGGCGGCGAGGATGTCAAGATCAATATTTTTTCTCTCTCATCCCCATGACAAGCACTGATCAATCTCAACCCCTGCCTAGGGATGACTATTTTCACTACCAAAATTGTTGGTATCCTGTGTTATTTGTGCAGGATTGGCAAAAAAATCCCTACTCTTTCTCTCTTTATGGGCAACCATTGCTAATATTTCGCGATCAGCAGGGAAAATGGGGCTGTTTGCTTGATCGCTGTCCCCACCGCTTGGCTAAACTCTCCACAGGACAGATGATCGCTGGTCGTTTAGAATGTTTGTACCATGGTTGGCAGTTCGAGACGGATGGAAAATGTTCCCATATTCCCCAACTGCCAGTCAATACCCCGATTCCCCGCAATGCCAAGGTTAAATCCTATGGGGTGGTGGAACGTCAGGGAGTCCTCTGGGTTTGGTTAGGAGAAGAGGAAACAGCGAAAGAAAGCGATATTCCTATCATCAAAGACCTAGAAGACCCCAATTGTGTCCATACCGATTATGTCATCGATTTTCCCTACGAACAGGGCTATTTACTCGAAAATCTCCTCGATCCCGCCCATGTTAATATTAGCCATGATCGCAGCGAATTCGGGGCAAAACGGGAAAATGCTCAACCGTTAGCCTTCCAAATCCTCGAAATCTCGGCGCGGGGAATTCGCAGTCAGTGGCGCAATAGCCGCAATCCGCAGGAAAGCTGGAAATATCTGGATTTTATAGCCCCTAATCTCGTTCATTATCGTTTTTCTCTGCCTAATCCCGATTGGTGTGCTGGATTGGCTTTATACGGGATTTCTCTCAGTCAAGGTCGTTCTCGCTTACTGGTGCGACGTTACCAAAATTTTGCCGTTAACTCCCGTCAATACCGTTGGCGCTGGTTGGAACATCTGCGTCAAAGTCGCATCCTCGAAGATGATCTACCTTTAATTCAAAGTCAGCAGCAAATGGTGGAAAAGTCAAGAGATAGTTTACAAAAATTATACTTACCCTTAAAAAGTTCCGATGCCTTGGTGATTGAGTTACGTCAATGGTTCGATCGCTATGGGGACTCTTTCCCCTACTATCAAGGCTACACCAGCCAGCGGACAACGGCGATCGATTTATCCGATCCTTTACCCCTCGATCGCTATTCTCGTCACACTGTCCACTGTCGCACCTGTAGCACTGCCCATGAAAAAATGGTAAAAACTAAACAAATCGGGATTTTAATGGGGATATTATTAGCTTTACTGGCAATTTTATCCCCAAATCACTCTATCTATCAAATTACTGCCCTTATTTTCGCAATTTTGGCTTTGGCAATAGCGATCGCTGCCAATTACACCCGCAGAAAATTTGAACGCACCTATGAGAAAAAAGCCCATACCAAACTACAGTAATAAGTAGGGTTTGCTGAAAAAGTTTATTGGTGGGGTTAGGAGTCAGGAGAGTTAGGGATAAGATTTCTACTACAAAAATCTGCCTAAATCGAATTCGGTTGTGGCGGTAATTTCTCGAAAACGTTCTTGACTGATAATTAACAATAATCTTTCAGTATAATCCACCGCACCGCGCAATTCTCGTTCTAATCTTGCTAAACCGGCGTTGGCATATTCCTCGAAAATTGTCACTCGCAAAGCTTCCGAATCTACCCCGTGGGGAGAAAGAATTTTCGTGTCCTGGAATTCATTGACTGCCAATAATTTGATTAGGGTATCGTAGCCACGAGAAATAAAAATTTCCAGGTTAATAGGTGAGGGTTCCTTCGCCACATTCTCTATCGCCACTCTCTCTTGATATTTTACCCCTAAAGCCGCCGCAAAAGCGATGACATCAGCATAGGTTTGAAAGGGTCCAATTCCCTGATTAAAATTAACTAAGGACTGGACAAATTCCCCTTTATCTCTAGCAATACGCACCCGATTAATGGACATATTTATCAAGTAAAAAGTAAAAAAGTTTACAAAATTCAGGAGATAGGAGTTAGGAGTATTTATGAACTAATTTATCTATCCCCTACCCGCTATCACTGGTTTAAGGATAAGTTTTAATTAGTCCTTTAGCTTGGTAAACATGAAATTGTTCGATGGCGACACCACCGCGCTTGATCGGAATGACAGCTACTTTAGTTATATCTTGGAAATAGGGACGGTAGCGATCGATTATTTCTGGTCTTTCTAGAGAACTATTCGTAGTAATTAATAAACCATTTTTACCAATCCATTCTTGAGGATTAAACCAAATTTGATAACCCCTTTGATCGTTGTTAAAACAGGTGACGGGAATAGGAACTAGGGGATAAAGGGCCATATCTAGCCATGCGGTCACATAAAAATTATGGGTAAAAACGAAGCTAGAATCTTTTAAGAGTGCTAATAATTCGGGAGAATTAGCAAAGCCTTGGCGCAGTTGATCGATATCGACAATTTCCCGAGAAGGGTCCTGTTCTGGGGCAATAATTCCCCCAAAGATTGCGTATTGACTAGGTTTTTGGAAAGTGCCAAGGGTAACGTGAAGCATTGCTATAGATAAAACAGTAACGATAAAAATTCCTGACCCCCATAACCATCTTTTTACCCAGATTCGAGAAGATTGCTGCCAAGTATTGGCCTTTTCTCCTAATAAAATTGTGCAGGACCAGAACCCGGGTAAAATCCAACTAGGGGCGAGATAATGGGAAGCACCCACATAAAGCATTCCCAGGATTAAAGGCAGAGAAACCGAGAGAATTAACCATTTTTTTACTGATTCTTCTTCTCGATGAAAAAATCTTTTTTTCGAGATAAAATTAGGCACTTGTTCGGCAAAGCTTTTAAATGTCACCCACCACATCGGCAGACCGAAAGGAGGAAACATCGTGGCGATACTAATGCCAACAACCGAGAGAATACCAAGAATATTAAAGGTTTTGGGTTCTCCAGAAAAACGGTCTTCTAAATGAAAGCGAAAGGAAATCCAATCATGGTTAATATTCCAGTAAATAATCGGCAATAAAGTTATCAAAAAGAGAATAAATCCTAATCCCAACCAAGGCGATCTAAATACAGGCCAATAGCGGGGAGTGGTCAGACAAAATAAAACTAAACCAAAGCCCAAAATAAAGCCGTGATATTTACTTAAAACCGCCAATCCTACGGCAAGTCCAATATAAGCGAGACGATAGCTAGGATGATAGTTTTTTTCCCGAATTGGCCAGAATTCTTGGGCAGCTAAATAGACTGTTAATGACCAAAAAAAGACTAAAGGACTATCTGGCTGCGAAAGAATCCCGAAGACGATCCCATAGATGGGGATAAGAGTGGCGATCGCTAAAGTCATTCTGGCGACCGGCAGACTGAACAATTTTAAAGCTGTCAGATATAGCAAGCAGAGGCTGCCAGTATAGAGGAGGAGAGTACCGAAGCGAATGGTAAATTGATTGACTAATCCCGTGATCCAAGTCCCAAAACCCGTGGAAATCGCTACTATTGGCGGATGATCGAAATAACTCCAATCCAGATTATGGCTGTAAACGTAATAATATGCCTCATCGTACCCCGGATAAAGCCCCAGGGCGATGATTATTCTAAACAGGAGTCCACCGATGAGCAGATAAACGGCAATGCGGTCGCTAAGTATTTTGGTCAAAATTCTTACCTCATTTCATCGCTAAAACTGATGTTAGAGACGGGAGATTTTTGGGGTTGCCAGATTCGAGATTTGGGTTCTTCGGTTTGTATTATGCAATGGACGGGGTTATAAGGGATGAAACCCTTATAGCTTATAGAGAAAGAAAGACGTTTAGCGATTTTTATCAATTGTTTTCGCTCTAGAACGAACTAATTTAAATCTCTTGCCAGGTAAGGATTTAGTCGATTTATGCCACCCACTCGAACCATACCAAGTAACAAAGAGCCTTGTTTGCAGAGAATTAGAACTAGCTAATTTTTCCTCAATCCAGTCTTTGACAATAGCTTGTAACGGTAAATCACGACGCTGACTTTCTTGCTCAAGAGCCTCTACCATCCATGAGGGAAACTCAAACGCAATTGTTTGTTCCTCGGAATTAGAACGTTTAATTTTAGTTAAATCCAAGTATTCGATGATATTTTCTCCATCATCAAATTTGCGGTCAAAATCTTCAGCTTTCATAAATTTCTACCTCTTCAGGTCTAGAGCGTCGGACTGAAATAATACGGATTTTGGTTTGACGATAGATAACTACAGCTGACCAATGCTTACCTGCTATTATACCAATAACAACAAATCGTGGTTCATTTTTTGTTTGGGCTGGAATTTCGACTTTTTGGGAATCTAACCATAATACTTGAGCTTCAACAAAATCTAGACCATGTTTATTTTTGTTAGCTTGGCTTTTATTAGGATCAAATTCAAATTCCGGTTTTTTCATTCTCTTGGCTTCGTTTCCGTGGCTGCATCTCAATTGGGTCGAAATATCTATATTACATTTTCGGCGCACGCAGTTCGATAAACTCACTGTCCACTAGGCGCCCCTACCATAATATTATGGTAGTGACTGTATTGGCAAGAGTCATAGTATAATTAAACCAAGAAATTTTGGGATTCCCTTGCTGCTGTTATCAGTGAGCAGTGAACAGTAAGGTGATTTCCTCTAAAGAAATTACCAGAGGATCAATTATCTGCTGTCAGAGCTTGGCATTGTTAAACTCTGCCGAAGGTAAATTTGTTCTCGGAAATCACCTAAACAGTAATCAGTAGTTTTCACCTCACACTGTCCACTTAAAACTGCAATCTGATCACTGATAACTGAAATCCCCAACACCCGACACCCTAATTTATTGATTTAATAAAACCGACCACTGCTGCAGGAGATAAAAACTATGTGTATTCTGGGGTTTGATCCGGGTAAGGATAAATGTGGGATCGCAGTCAGGTCATCGACGGGGAAAATTTATACCCATGAGGTGATAGCATCGTCACAAGCGATCGAGCGTTTAGCTAGTCTCTGTCAACAATATCCGATCGAATTATTGGTGATGGGGAACCAAACCACCTCAAAAAGTTGGCGCCAAAAAATTGCCGCTCGTGTCACCATCCCGATTACTCTAGTGGATGAACGCAATAGTACCCTAGAAGCGCGCGATCGCTATTGGCAAATGTTCCCCCCCAAAGGATTACAGAAACTCATCCCCCAAGGTATGCGTCTTCCCGATCGCCCCATTGATGATATAGTGGCGATTCTACTGATCGAACGTCATTTACAGTCCAAATAATGTCACACTACAAATTAGACACAGCAAGGTGAATTGACGATGCTCCTAAGTAAAGGTTTTGAAGTGGAAATGTACACCGGAACGGCAGCCGGAGAAATTATCGGGTTATCCGATCGCATTGTCAAGGATTTAGATGGTTTTGTCCGGGAACCGGATAGTCGTAACGTAGAATATACTACGGCTCCCATGACTAACTATGACCGTCTTTTATGCGCTACTTTAAAACCTCGTCTGGCTCTACGGCAATATTTGCGTCGTTTAGGCGATTATACCCTAATCCCCGGCAGTACCCTCTCCTTGGGCGATAGTCAACATTTTTATCGCAGTGACCCCCACAATCCCTATCATGACTATATCGAACAGACCTACGGCACTAATGTGGTCACGGCCAGTATTCATATTAACGTCGGTATTAGCGATTATGAGGATTTAATGCGTGCCTGTCGCTTAATTCGCCTAGAAGCTCCTTTATACTTGGCTTTAAGCGCTTCCTCTCCTTTTCTCGACGGTAAAATCACTGGCTCCCATTCCCGTCGTTGGCAAGTTTTCCCCCAAACTCCTGCTTATGTTCCCCTCTTTGAAAGTCATAAACATTTTGTCACCTGGACCGAGGAACAATTAAAGCTCGGTACGATGCAGAATGTTCGTCATCTCTGGGTGTCAGTACGTCCTAACGGTAGCAATCGTCCCCATAATCTCAATCGTCTAGAATTGCGAATTTGTGACCTGATTGCTGATCCTATTAGTTTATTAGCAGTTATGGCTTTTTTAGAGGCCCGTTTAACTCAACTTTTACAAGATCCCCAATTAGACCCCTTAATTTTAAGTCAATTACCCAGCAGCAATCGCAGCGAGGATTTATTGACTTTAACCCAAGAAAACGAACAGGCTGCCGCGCGTTTTAGTCTTGATGCAACCCTGAGACATTGGTACGATGGCCGAGAAATCTTAGCGAGAGATTGGATTAAAGACCTCTATGTTCAAGTTTATCCGATCGCTAAAGAAAAGGGTTTTAGTTGTTTCCTCTCCCCCCTACAAAAAATCCTCCGCGAAGGTAACACCGCACAACAATGGTTAAAACAATCTGACCAAGGTATGGATGTTAAAAGTATCATCAAACAGGCGATTATTACCCTAGAAAAACAGGAACGAGAGTTAGAACATAAATTATGTCAGCATATTTTAGTCGCGTGAATAATTATTTTAAGGCCATGGTAATTAAACCCTGTTGACCGAGAAGAATTTCCCGCAGCAGCGTACAAATTCCCACCCAAATAATCGGAGAAATGTCAACTCCTCCCAAGGGTGGTATGAGTTGACGCACGGGGACTAAAAAAGGTTCCGTTGGCCAGGCAATAATATTAAAGGGAAAGCTATTTAAATCTACCTGTGGATTCCAAGTCAGCACGATCCGTAAGATAAACAAAAGGGTCATCAACCCTAAGATAATTCCCAATGTCCAACTTAATGCGATCGCTGTGTCCATAGTCTCCAATCCCGTCTTTTTTACCGATTATCTTCCCTAAAATATAACAGTTTTTGTCCCATTTAATCATCCTAATCGCCCCAGCACCCTGCCAGTTATTCTTGTCAACCTCCCGGGTAAAAATGCCGCCAATAAAAAGTTCCAATAGGGCTTGACAAACCAGCCCGACTTGACTTATACTTTTCTTATAATGGGAATCCGTGTCGTCCTGGAGACCCTCTCTTTTCAGGCCAGATAACGACCATCTTCTTTTGCTGACCTCAGAAGTAATTAGGGTTGGCTGAACGTCAGTGGAAGCCTTGCTAGAAAAGGTTTTTACGACTTTTTCAGAAAAAAGTGCCAGAAACAAATGTTGAGAAATCGATCCGAGGTACTCAAAACCCTTGCACTTTCGCTCCTCGATTGCAAAGGGTTCCGCTTCCCAGAGTGCGAGGTTATTCTGACTTCCCCTACCGAAGACCGGCGGCCAGATATTGACTCGGAGACTCCTGACTCGGAGACTCCTGACTCGGAGACTCCTAACCCCACCAACAAACTTTTTGCCGCAAACCCTAATCAAAGATGACAGAATTTCGCATCGAGAAAGACAGCATGGGAGAAATTCCCGTACCTGCCGATAAACTTTGGGGAGCGCAGACCCAAAGATCCCTACAATACTTTAGTATCGGTGATAATCTCATGCCCCGGGAGATGATCGGGTCCTATGCCATTCTCAAAAAAGCCTGTGCAATTGTCAATCAGCAAAAAAATCGTCTCAGTCAGGAGAGAAAAAACCTTATCTGTCAAGTCTGCGATGAAATTTTAGCTGGACAACACGCGGATAACTTTCCCCTCTACGTTTGGATGACGGGAAGTGGCACCCAGTTTAACATGAACATCAACGAAGTCATCTCCAATCGTTGCAGTCAACTGACGGGGAATCCTCTGGGTAGCAAAACTCCCGTGGACCCCAACGATCATGTTAATATGTCCCAATCGACTAATGATTCCTTTCCCTCGTCCATGTATATTGCCGTTGCCTTGGCAGTCAAGGAAAAATTAATTCCCAGTCTGCAACTATTACGGAATAGTCTCGATGAAAAAGCGCAATTATGGGCAAATATAGTTAAAATTGGTCGCACTCACCTACAGGATGCCACCCCTTTAACCCTCGGACAAGAATTCTCCGGTTATGTGGGTTTATTAGATGATGGCAGCGATTGGCTAGAAAAATGTCTAGAAAAAGTCTATCGTTTATCCTTGGGAGGAACAGCAGTAGGTACGGGAATTAATGCTCCCCCAGATTTTGATCGAGATGTGGCTGCCGAAATCGCTAATCTGACTAAATTACCCTTTATTACCGCTCCTAATAAGTTTACCGTGCAAGGTTCCCACGATGCTCTAGTTTTCTTGAGCGGGGGATTGAAAACTATCGCTAGTTCCCTGTATAAAATTGCTAATGATATCCGTTTACTTAGCTGTGGTCCCCGTTGTGGATTAGGAGAATTACAGCTGCCAGAAAACGAACCGGGTTCTTCAATTATGCCGGGGAAAGTTAATCCCACCCAATGCGAAGCTTTATCGATGATAGCAGTGCAGGTGATGGCTAATGATTTAGCGGTGACGATGGGAGGCGCTGGAGGACATCTGGAAATGAATGTCTATAAACCGCTGTTGATTCATAATCTCATGCAGTCTATCCGTTTGCTCACTGATGGTTGCGCTAATTTCTGTCAGTTTTTGGTTAAGGGGATGACTGCTAATCAAAAACAAATTGAGACTTTTTTAAATCAATCCTTGATGCTGGTGACTGCCTTAAGTCCCGTGATTGGCTACCAAAAGGCTGCCTACGTCGCTCATTATGCCCTAGAAAAGGATTTAACCCTGAAAGTGGCAGCCTTGCAACTGGGATACATCAAGGAAGCGGATTTTGATCGCATTGTTGACCCCGCTAAGATGGTCAATCCCTACGTTGCCGATGGTTAATTCTCTGAGGGGTTGACTGCTGTAAAAATCAGAGGTCGCAGGCAGGCACGGATTCCCATTATATATATAAGTATAAGGCAAGCGGCGGGATTTGTCAAGCCCCGCCGGTCAAAATTTCCGCTAAACTTGGCTAATGATAGCGAAGAAAACAAAGAGAAAAACCATAAATGCCCCTGCCATGCGGAAGAAGGATTTAGGAAGATTAATAACTTTCTCCAGTTTCAAGAAACCCACCAGAAAATAAGCGGCGATTGCTAGGAGAATCGGGATAACCACGCGCAAGATTGTGCCAAGGGGACCAGAGAAAAACTCACCGATTTTATAGCGGGGTGTATTTTCTTCCGCGTGAGGAGGAATAGTTACACTTGTCCAAGTTTCTCCCCCATCGGTGGAACGAAAAACTGTAGTTTTAGCGCCACCAAAACCGAATAAAGTTTTATCTTGAGCGTAATTAGGAGAAAACTGGACGGAGATACCAGAGGAAGGGATACTATGAATTTTCACTAGGGGTATTTTAGGATCACCAATTGATTTAAAAGTTTCTCCTCCATCGGTAGATTTAAACAAGCCATTTCCCTGTAAACTAACTATTACCGTGCGATCATTAGCATAATCAGGAGAGATAGCAATGGTTTCTACTGATGCCTGCGGATTAAACCCTGGTTTCTCTAATTTTGTCCAACTTTTAGCCCCATCTTTGGTGACAAACAAACCAGAAATTGTCCCAGCAAAAATAGTTCCATCACTGGGATAATTGGGAGACATTGCCAACTGCACATTAGAGGTTTTTGATAGGGGGGTTCCTTGGCTGACATTTTGCCAAGTTAGTCCACCATCAACACTTTGATAAATACCCTCTTTTCCCGTGACAAACAAAGTTTTATCCTTAGCAAAATCAGGGGAAGCTACCATGGCAGGGGCATAATTACCAAAAATTCTGCCCACTTCACTGATATTTTTAACTGTATTTCCTCCATCGGTAGAACGAAATATTCTACCCTGCTGATTGGTGAGAAAAAGAGTTTTATCCTTGGCAAAATCTGGGGAAGGAACTATCCTCGGACCGCGGACTCCTTCATCGATTTCGATAATTTTCCAGAAATCACCACTGTTATCGGATTTGGCAAATTTATTGCGTAAAAACCCCGCAAAAATAGTTCTATCTTCTCCATAGTTAGGAGAAAAGGCAATGTCAAAGAAACGCCGGGGATCTTGTCCTGATTCTTCGGGATCTTTACCAAGTCGATAAACCTCTAAACCGCGATTAATTGGTGTCCAAGTTTCCCCTTTATCCCGACTGATGAAGATATTGCCTACATAATTAGCCATGACGACAGTGGCATCCTCGGCATAATTAGGAGAAACCGCCATGGCGATAACTGTTCCCCGGGCTAAAGTTTCTATTTCCTGCCATTGTTTGCCCCTATCCGTGGTTTTAAATAAGCCATTAAATCCCCCTAAAAACATCGTATCTTGAACTATTTTTAAATCCATAAAATGGGGAACTTTATAATCATCAGCCTGTTGATCTTTGGTTAAACCCTCGCTCATTTTTGTCCAACTTTTGCCCCCATCCTGAGAAACATACATTCCGTCATACCAAGTGATGGCATAAAGGGTGGAGTTTTGGGCATAGTCGGGAGAAATAACGATGTCTTCGATGATTTTATCTTTAATTCCTTCGTTAACGGCTTGAAAGGTTTTACCATCATCAACGGTTTTAAAAATACCTGCTTCTTTTGTACCGACAAAAAAGGTTTTGTCGCTGTCTAGATTAGGAGAAAAAGCAATTGTATCCACTGCCCCCACATTAGCAGGTAAGGGGAGATTCTGCCAAGTTTTCCCCCCATCGGAGGAACTGTATAATTTACCCTGTTCATCCCCGAAAAAAATTCGATCGGGATTGTTGGGAGTAATAGCTAGAGAGGTTATCAGTGCCGTGGTGGGGAAAATATTTGACCAATTTTTACCGCCATCTTCGGTTAAATAAACCCCTTTTTCTAATCCCACTGCCGCTACTATATTGGGATCGGAAGGGGCAATTTCTAGGAAGTTAATAAATTTAGTTTCCAAACCCTGATTAACTTTCTGCCAAGATTCCCCCGCATCTTCACTTTTATAAATACCATCGGATCTTGAAGCTAAATAGAGAATATTTTTATTGAGGGGAGATAGGGATAGGGAACTTAATTCCCCCGTATAATCTAAACCTTGAATTAATCTTGTCCAGTTGCTACCTCCATCCCTAGACTTATAAAAGTTATTTCGCACCAAGATATATACTGTATTATCTGTCTGGAAATCGGGAGAAACTTCCAATTGACTAATTACATCATGGGGACGATGGGCAAAAGCAGCATTACTCCAAAGACAAAAAACTGTAGCGATTATCAATAAAATGAGATTAAACTTGTGGGCGAATCTCAGTAAACTTTTGCGATTAATCATACTTAAACTGCTAATATCGAGGATAAAAATTGACCTAATCTAGCAAAGGGCGATCAAAATTTGACCAAGGGTTCTGTAAGAGTATAGACGAAAATGGCGATTATAACCATTACTAAAATCGGGCTTATTTGCTATCAGCATAGATCAGAACCAATCTCTACACTTTGATTATTGTAGAGACTCATTGCTTTGGCTAATCCTTGTTTGAGAGCAAGTTCGATCGCTTTTCTGGACAAGTCTAACACTTTCAAGATCACTTGGTTTTCTTGGGGGGTGAATCGGCCTAAAACGTGGGAAATTGTCGCTTTTTCGGTTGATTTACCGATTCCTATGCGTAAACGAGCGAAGTTTTCCGTGCCAACGTGGGCAATCATCGATTTAATACCGTTGTGTCCGCCCGCCGATCCCGATAGACGGATTCTCAACCGGCCTAGGGGCAGATCCATATCATCGTAAATGACTAAAATCGACTCTGGAGCTAGTTTATACCAGTCCAGCACCGATCGCACCGATTGCCCGGAGCGATTCATATAGGTTTGGGGTTTCAAGAGACGAATTTTGCCCGGGAGAGGACTGTCACCTTCGGCAATAAAACCTTGAAATCGCTTGTTTTCCTGCCAAGATAGCCCCCAATCCCGCGCTAATGAGTCCACAGCTTCAAAACCGATATTATGACGGGTGCGATCATATTTGGGTTCGGGATTACCCAAACCGATAATTAGCTGAGGAATGATTAAATTAGGGGTTTTATCGGAATTCATAGGGGAAAATCGGGTTTTTAACCATGACCCGACTCTTATTATCCCCGAATTAGCACTCCGAGCGCTGGAACAAAGTTTCTAGATAAACCTTGGCACAGCTATTTTGCTCCTCAAAATTCATCCTTTCGGAGGATTGACAATTAAGTAGAAAAAATGATAGAGCCGCCGTAAACACACCATCTTGATCCCAACCGGGGTGAGTTTCTAGATATTGTTGTAGGGATTGGTGGAGGATTTCGGGGATTTCTGCCAAGATACTGACTGATGTATTCATATCGTTTACCTCTGAATCTGAAGTGGGGAAATCCCTGACTGGTGCAGTGGACAGTAAGGACTATTGTGAGCCAAGTTGGGGGGAGTTGCAATATTACCAGATGTAAAGGAATGCTTTAGAAAAACTTAATATTTACGAGCGAATAAGGGTTAGAGCTAGATTTTATTTACTCAACTTAACAATAACTCAGTATCTATCGATGGGAATTTTGACAATCAAGATTAATTTTTTCTAGAAGCAAGTGCCGATTCTATCGCTGTTGCCTGTGGAAAAGTCTGGGTAAACTGTGGAAAACTTGGGAGTGAGTGGGGAAATACCGGGGAATGTATGGGGGAAAACATTGGGGAAAAATAAGATTTGCAAATTTTAGTCAGTAGTGATGATCAAGACTACTTAGGCACTCTTGCCAGAGTACCTTTTTTAGCTGAATGCTGGCTGCTATGCTTTCACCACCAATACTGAACAGGTAGCTTCTGCCACCACGAGACTACTAACAGAATCTTCGATCACCCGTTGAACTCCCGTTAATCCCCGACTGCCGATCACGATCAAATCGGCATGATAGATATTAGCTAAACGAATAATTTCCTCCGCTGGATCACCAAAGATGACCTCGATTTCACTAGGGGCAGCAATCTGGGATTGATAGCAGCGCAATTGATCTTCAATAATCTCACGGGAGGGGTGAGGGCGATCAACTGGCGATTCATCTCCCTCCTTGCCGAGGATATGGGTGAGGATGAGGCAAGAATTTGCCGTTAGAGAAAGGGAATTCAAGGACTGAAGGACTCGATCCGATAACTCCCCACAATCTAAGGCAACAACGATATTTTTAAACATTTTGACTAAATCCTGCCGCTAAACAAACTTCCAATTAAGATTCCGGAGCAAAAAATCTTTTATTTTGCCATTATCTAAGGATAATAAGCCTAGATAGACAATTTTATAGGTTATTGCGCTCGGTTAAGATTTCGTAACCCGTGGCGGTTACTAAGACAGTATGCTCAAACTGAGCGGAGAGAGCATTATCCATCGTCACCACCGTCCAACGATCGCGCAAAGTTCTGGTATGTTTAGATCCCGCGTTGACAATTGGTTCAATTGCCAGAGTCATCCCGGTGCGGAGTTTGACATTGGGTAACTGATTAGTGCGAAAATTAAATACCGAGGGTTCTTCGTGGAGATTTCTGCCGACTCCATGACCGGTAAAATCTTCTACCACTTGGAAACCGTTAGCTTGAACGTGATCTTCGATCGCTGCTGCGATATCGAGCAGATAATTGCCCGCTTTTACCTGATTTATGCCTTTATATAAAGCTTCTTCCGCCACGCGGATTAATTTTTCGGTTTTTGGAGAGACGGAACCGATAGCGATCGTGATACAGGAATCCCCATGATAACCTTGGTAGTAGGCCCCCGTATCTACCTTTAACACAGAACCAGCTTTGAGGCGTTTTTTCGGGCTAGGGATACCGTGAACGACTTCGTTATCGACGGAGGCACAAATCGAGGCAGGAAAGCCATAATAACCTTTAAAACTAGGGGTAGCACCCATTTCGCGGATACGTTTTTCCGCATAGGCATCCAAATCCGCCGTCGTCATCCCGGGTTGAGCGATCTCGGCAATTTCCTTAAGGACTGTGGCGGCAATTTTACCCGCTTGTCGCATAATCACGATTTCGGCGGCGGATTTAGTCTCGATTCCCCGGCGGCTTTTCTGTACTCGCGGCGAACCTACTTGCTCTGGAGTTTTAGTTTCGGGAAAAAGCAGCTTGGTTAGGATGTTCATGGAGAGTTGGCTGTCGAGTCTTTACTTAACTTAGCATTTTCCCGGCGATCGATGACTGCTCTGGAGAAATCAAAAATCTGACCTTAGGTGAGGAGACAGGAGACTCCGAGACAGGAGACAGGAGATGGGGAGGTAAGGAGACAGGAGATAGGAGACAGGAAATGGGGAGGTAGGGAAATGGGGAGGTGGGGAGATGGGGATAAAAAAGACAAGAGACAACTATCCTAGCCATAAAACCGAAAATTATCGCAAATTTATCTGAGTTTTAAGATATTTTGAGCCGATAGCACCTCGAGAACTTACTTTTGCAGGAGAGCTAAGGGACATTTAGAAAAGCTATAGTAGGGAAAAGGCTATTTTTCCGGCGAGGTGACAATTTATGGCAGTCAAAAAAGAGTTTTCCAGTTTTCAGCAACTGTTGCAAACCACTAATCTCCCCGTGTTAGTGGATTTCTATGCCACTTGGTGCGGTCCTTGTCAAATGATGGCTCCGATTCTAGAACAAACGGGAATGTATTTCAAAAATCGCCTACAAATTGTCAAAATTGATACAGACAAATATCCTAATTTAGCCACTAAGTACGGTATTCAAGCTTTACCGACTTTAGTAGTCTTTAAAAATGGTCAACCGATCGATCGAATCGAGGGAGTGGTGCAGGTTAACCAACTGGTTCAACATTTACAAACTCTGTTGTAAGATAATTTTGAACCAGAACTAGGAGTTAGTGTCATGGCAAAGGCGATTTGGAATGGTGCAGTGGTAGCGGAAAGCGATAACTGCGAAATTGTCGAGGGAAACTACTATTTTCCCCCCGATACCATCAAAGCTGAATATTTCCAACCCAGTAACACCCATACCATTTGTTCTTGGAAAGGAGAGGCTAGTTATTATACTCTCAGGGTAGATGGACAAGACAATAAAGATGCCGCTTGGTATTATCCCGATCCTAAACCAAAAGCCCAAAATATTAAAGGATATATCGCTTTTTGGCGAGGTGTGAAGGTTGAGAAATGATCGCCATCTACCCCGGCAGCTTCGATCCAGTTACACTCGGTCATTTAGATATTATCGAACGCAGTGTGCCACTATTCGAGCGAGTAATCGTGGCAGTTCTCTGCAATCCCAATAAAAACCCCTTATTTACCGTCGAAAAACGCATAGAACAGATCAGTTACTGTACAAAACACCTGAAAAACGTTGAAATAGACAGTTTTTCAGGATTAACGGTTGAATATGCCAGATTGAAAGGCGCTAAGGTGCTGTTGCGGGGGTTGCGGGTTCTCTCGGACTTTGAAAAAGAACTGCAAATGGCACATACCAATAAAACCCTCTGGGAAGGGATCGAAACGGTTTTTTTAGCCACCACTAAAGAATATAGTTTTTTAAGCAGTAGCGTGGTTAAAGAAATCGCTCAATTCGGTGGCTCTGTCACCCATCTAGTCCCGGAAAACGTTTCTAGGGATATTTACTCATACTACAGTTAACATACTAGAATACAGCAATGAGGACGATCTGAACCTATGGCGCGCCGAGAACCTAATGATCGCAGAAAAGCAGTACCTAACACTTCTAATAGTGGGGTTCCCAGTCCACCCGTCGATTTCGATATCTATCAGGATTTGGCGCGTCTGCAAGAGATGATTTTTGATAGTTTCCATATCCCCCTCACCCGTTGGACAATCATCGATGAGGGACAGATAGCCGAACAGATCGATCTCATCTATGAAACCGTGCCACCAGCAGTACAGAAAGCTTTAGCAATTTTGCAGGAAGAACAGGAAATTATCACTAAAGCAGAAGAATACGCTCAACAAGTCCTTCGTTCCGCTCAACAAAGGGCTGCCCAAATTCTCGATGAGTCCGGTATTATTCAACAAGCAGAACGGCAAGCGGCCCAAATTCGTCAACGGGTTCAGCAGGAGTGTGAATCCTTGCAACAACAAACCCTCGATGAAATCGAACAGATGCGTCACAGCACCTTGCAGGAAGTGCAACAGTTACGACAAAAAACCCAAGCTGAATGTCATGAAATTCAAAAAGGCGCTGACGACTATGCCGAAGCGGTTTTAGAACATCTCGATCGAGAATTAGGGGAAATGTTACAAGTTATTCGCAACGGTCGTCAACAGGTAAGATCGAAACCAACATCGTCAAAAAATCTACCCGGAGAACGTCCTTAATCAGTGATCAGTGATCAGTTATCAGATGTAAGTTTTAAGTTAATTAGTTAGTTAGTTATCTTCATCTTTATCCCTGATTACTGTTTACTATTTACCGCTCACTGAAAAGCCATCAACCCCCAATCCCTCACTGATAACTGATAACGGAATTTCATGAATAACCCCTCCTCGAATTTCCATCTATTCGGACGCTTTCTCGGCGGGTTATTCAGCTGGAAAATTTGGTTATTTGTCCAGATATTTCAAGGCAGTAAAAGCTTTTATCGATTCCTGTATCATTATTTATATCGTCGTCCTAAAATCGATCGCATTCTCGGTAGCGATGTCATCTATATTCCTGAGAAAAAACTTTATAGCATTCCCCTCGATGTGCTGAAAATGGAGCGGCAAATAGTTAATAGCAATCACCAGCAGTTGACTTCTGTTACTACTTGGAAAGTTAAAACGATTCATCCCACCATCACCGAAACCGAGATACAATTCCACGATATTACCGTCGATTTACAACAGGTACACCTGATTAAATCAGACCTTAATAACTACGATTATACTAACACTCGCCGCTTGGCTCCTCTGGTGAAAACCTTACTTTTTGAAATTAACCCCAAAATTGCCAGTTTAGTAGAAAAGAAAAATCAATTACATAGACTGCGAAATCTGGCCGCATCTTCCGAAATTTTTCATTCACAAACCCCCTTGTACGATCGAGCAATTAATCAAGTCCAGCTAATTATTGATCAAGCGGAAACTTTGAGACAAGAATGTTTAAAATTTATCCGAGAAACCCTGATCGAACGGGAATTAGTGCAATCCGATATCGATACCAATCTCGTTGATTTGCCCCTCGATTTTGCCAGTCAATATCAACTAATTCAAGAAAAATATCAACTCTGGAAAGAAGAAGTACAAGCTTATTTTGAATTAAAAGATTCTTCTCTACCTAAAAATTAACTATGACTATCAGTATTCAGGAGTCAGGAGCCAGTATTCAGGAGTCAGGAGATTATTTTTATTTATTCTCCCCACTTCATAATTCATAATTCATAATTCATATACTTTTTCAACAGGATTTAGTATTATGTCTAGTTTAACGGCAATTCGTGAACATATTTTTGCTTGGGGAAAACGCACCTATATCATGGGTGTTTTAAACGTTACTCCCGATAGTTTTAGTGATGGGGGAGAATTTGACAATGTTGAAAATGCCCTGCTACAGGCGATGAAAATGATCGAGGCCGGGGCTGATATAATCGATATCGGTGGTCAATCCAGCCGTCCGGGAGCCGAAGAAATTAGCCTAGAAGCAGAATTATCGCGAGTTATCCCCGTAATCACCGCTATTCGACAACAAAGTTCTATTCCTATCTCTCTCGATACTACCCGGGCGATCGTGGCAGCCCAAGGTATCGCCGCCGGGGCCGATTTGATCAATGATATTTCTGGGGGAACCTTCGATCGCCTATTATTGCCCACGGTGGCTAAATTGGCTGTTCCCATCATCCTCATGCACCTGCGGGGCAATCCGCAAACCATGCAATCCCTAACACATTATGATGATTTAGTCAAGGAAATTAAAGAATTTTTACAGGATCGAGTGAAGGAAGCTTTACAGTGGGGTATTGCTAGGGAAAATATTATCATCGATCCGGGGATTGGTTTTGCCAAAACTGGGACACAAAATCTTGAGTTATTGCGAGAATTAGGGCAATTTCGGGATTTAGATTTACCTATTTTAATTGGATTGTCGAGAAAACGCTTTATCGGCGAGATTACAGGCAAAGATGACCCAAAAGAACGAGTTTTCGGAACGGCGGCGGCCTGTGCCATAGCGATCGCTAAGGGGGCCGATATCCTGCGCGTTCATGATGTGGACGCGATCGTAGATGTGAGTAAAGTGGTGGACGCAATCGAGCGAAGTTGAAAATTTTTGCTAGTCTTAGAATCATCCACACTTCGAGCGAAATTAGCGATGAATAGCCAACTAACTAGCGATCACTGTATGTTACCCGTGATTCGATCTCCCCGGGATTATCAAGTTTTTCGCATTAGTGCTGGGGATACGAATCGTTTAGCGATCGTCTTCGATTCTACCGTAGCGGGGGATTCCTTGACCGTTTGTGTGGAAATTTTCGATCCCCACGGTCGCACCCCTACCCATCGTCATCATTTTGCCGTAGAAATGTTTTTTATCCTCAAAGGGGAAGGAATGGCTATCTGTGATGGTAAACCGATTCCCCTGGGGCCGGGGGATAGTTTATTAGTCCGTCCCACGGGTATTCACGAGATTAGAAATGTGGGGGACGGAAGACTTTATGCACTATGTTTTATGGTTCCTAATGAGGATTTTTCGGAATTAATTCGTAATGGTATCCCAGAGGAGTTAGACGCAGAAGATTTAGAGGTGTTGATGGGAACTATTAAAGGATAATCAAGCAATACCATCCCTTAAATTTTGGGCTTTTTTTCTAGAAAGAGGGCGATAAAAAAGGTAAAGGTTCCTCCCAGAAGTCCGAAGATTAGCCAATTTAATCTTGGATAGCCTTTATTGATAGCGATGACTGTAGCAAGGCCACCGATGAGACAATGCCAGAAAAAAAGCAATAAGAATAAATCCAAGATCGGGGAAATATCACCAATTAGTTTCATATTTTATCAGTAGAGCGATCGAGTTAATTGTTTAGATAGCAAATCTCTAGAAGTTTTCCAATGACCGAATCCCTGACCAGATTTTATGTTTATTAACCTTTATAAGTATTTATCTTATTTTTTTGTCCAAGGCCATTTTGTTCCCATCTCGGTTAAAGCTGAAAAAACTAGATAGAGAATAAGAAGGGCAACACAAAAGAGAAAAGTCAATAAGTCGTTATTCATCGAGTTATCCCTGATAGGTTAAAGGTCACTGATTCGCTACTATTCATTTTCCCACTACTTAGCAATTGCTGCTTTTCTAGACTGTTTAAACAGGATTGATTATTGTTGCTGTTGTGCCAAATAGTTAAGCACTGTTTCCAGAGTCAAGTCTAAGCGTTCCGAGATTTGTTGCGGGGTTAAACCGAGGTCTTGCAGTAGAGGAATTGTTTTCAATTTTTGCAAGTTTATTCCCCGTTCAATTCCCTGTTCAATTCCCTGTTCAATTCCCTGTTCAATTCCCTGTTCAATTCCCTGTTCAATTCCATCTCCAAAAGCTTCTTGATAGAAACGAGTTTGTTTTAGGTCTTGTAGTTCCAACATAGCTTCAATTTCCTCTCGACTTTTTTGGGGTAATTTATAAATGATTATCGTTTCGATTAAATCAATGACATTTTTCTGCACTAAGCGATCGCTCACTTCTCTTTGAGCCTGTTTAATTAAAATCTTAGCAGAATTAACAGCTTGACTCTCACTTTCCGTGACCAATTTGATCATGGCGATCGCTAAGGAAGGAGTCTCGTCATTTGCCAATTGATCCAGATAGATTCTTTTAATCCTTGACAAGGATAACAAGTCTTCAAATTGCTGGGGATGTTCTCGCTCAATTTCTCGACTGGGATAAATAACAACTATCTGCCACGGTGATAAAGGTTTATACTGTCTAAGATATAAGAAAAGTTCCGAAAATAATCGATAATATAGGTCTTCATCCTTTTGAAACTGAACTTCTACCAGATAAAAGGGCGAATTTTCTAGATTATCGAGCGGCAAAAATAAACCATCCAATCGAAAAGCTAGTTGTTTAACTTCTTGGGAAGTAAATCGATAATTGCTAACTATAGCATCGGGTCGATCGATTAATTCAAAGAACGAATCGGGAAAATCGAGAAACATTCGATAAAATATGCTGTCAGTTTTCATGCTGTCACAAAATGACCTGTAATTTCCGCTTAATCCGCCAACAAAAGAGAACTAACCTATGATCATCCCATCGTTTCTGCAACCCGGTGCTAAAGTTTCTCTGGTGGCCACCAGTGGCGCGGTCAAGGAATTAGCCGCCCTCGAAAAAAGCGTAGAAATCTGGCGATCGAGGGGTTATCAAGTGGAATTTAGCGATAATTGGGCTAATCGTCTCGGTTATCTCGCCGGTAGCGACGAGCAACGTCGTCAAGCTTTAGCCCAAGCATGGCAAGATCCCGATTGTCAAGCAATTCTCTGCGCTAGGGGGGGTTACGGTAGCGCTCGCCTCTTAGAAAATTGGACATGGGCAAAAACTAACCCGAAATGGTTAATCGGTTTTTCCGACGTGACGGGGATTTTATGGAGTTTAGCGAAACAGGGCATTTGTAGCGTTCACGGGGCAGTTTTAACCACCTTAGCCCAAGAAAGTCCCCAATCAATTGATCGCCTCTTTTCTCTTCTGGAAGGTCGTCCTTTAGCCCCTCTTATCGGTCAAGGTTGGGGTGGGGGCAAAGTGCGGGGACGCTTATTACCAGCTAATTTAACCGTAGCCACCCATCTCCTCGGAACCTCGGTTCAACCCACCCTAGAGGGGGTAATTTTAGCCCTAGAGGACGTAACCGAGGCCCCCTACCGGATCGATCGAATGTTAACTCAGTGGCGAATGCTGGGCATTTTCTCCCAAATTAAAGGCATTGCTCTCGGTCGTTTTAGCCGTTGTCTGGCAGCCCCCAGTAGTGATAGTCAAACCGTAGAGGAAGTCTTAAAAGAGCGTTTGGGCGATTTAGGCATTGCGGTTATTGCTGAGTTACCTTTCGGGCATGATGGCGATAATGCCGCTTTACCGGTGGGAACAATGGTAGAACTGGACGGGGATCGGGGAATCTTAGAATTTTTCTATCCCCAATGATCCACTTTTTTGATAGTATCTTAGAGAAGTGTTAACAAATGTAACAAAAAATTAATTATAGATGAAAGTATTAGTTGTCGGTGCGACAGGAACCCTAGGGCGACAGATCGTGCGTCATGCCATCGATCAGGGACATCAAGTGCGTTGTTTGGTACGCAGTCAGAGAAAAGCGGCTTTTTTGAAGGAATGGGGCGCAGAATTAGTCGGGGGAACCCTACGGGATAAGATTACCATTATTGCCGCTTTAGAGGGAATGGACGCGGTGATCGATGCCGCTACTGCCCGGGCGACGGACTCAGCCAGCATTAAACAGGTGGATTGGGATGGTAAAGTTAATCTGATTCAAGCGGCCAAAACTGCGGGAGTCGATCGCTTTATTTTCTTCTCGATTCTCAATGCCGAAAAATATCCCAACGTGCCTTTAATGGAGATAAAACGCTGTACCGAGAAATTTCTAGCAGAATCGGGTTTAAAATATACAATTCTGCGTCCCTGTGGCTTTATGCAGGGTTTAATCGGTCAATACGCCATCCCGATGTTAGATAATCAAACGGTCTGGATCACGGGGGAAAGTACGGCGATCGCCTACATGGACACCCAAGATATCGCTAAATTCGCCGTTCGCGCCCTAGAAGTCCCCGAAACCGTCGGTCAATCCTATCCCGTGGTGGGCAGCAAAGCTTGGAAAGCTGAAGAAATTATCGAAGTTTGCGAACGCTTATCGGGTAAAGAGGGGAAAATTTGGCGTTTACCCATGGGATTACTGCGTTTTATGCGGGGAATAAGCCATTGTTTCCAATGGACCTATAATATATCTGACCGACTAGCTTTTGCGGAAGTTCTCGCTAGTGGTCAAGCTCTTGATGCCCCCATGGCAGAAGTTTATCAAGTATTTGGCCTTGATCCGAGTCAAACAACTACTTTAGAATCCTATTTACAAGAATACTTTAGCCGCATTCTCAAGAAGCTCAAGGAAATCGACTTCGAGAAACAAAAAGCTCAGAAGAAGAAGAAAACTCCTTTCAAAAAGAAAGCGTGATTCAGCAGTAGGAAAATTTGTCAATGCCCAAAATCGGCATTATTTACAACGATATTAAGCCTATCGCTTGTAAAACAGCCCATCAGATACAAGATCAGCTACTTTCCCGAGGTTGGCAGGTGTTTATGGCTACCGGAAGCGGTGGCCTGCTAGGCCATTCTAAACCCTCTCGTCCGGTTTGTTTTACCCCGATCGATCAGTTAGTCCCCCCCCACTTCGATCAGGATTTAAGTTTTGCGATCGTGTTGGGGGGCGATGGTACAGTCCTATCGGCGGCCCGGCAGTTGGCCACCCTCAATTTGCCCCTGTTAACGGTCAATACGGGACACATGGGCTTTTTGACCGAAATTTACCTAAATCAGCTTGAACCCGCCTTAGAACTGGTTCTAGAGGGGAATTACACCATCGAAAATCGCTCGATGATCACGGTGCGACTATTTCGCGAAGATACCCTCCTCTGGGAGGCACTTTCTCTCAATGAGGTGGTCGTCCACCGCGAACCCCTCACCAGTATGTGTCATTTTGAGATTCAAATTGGTGAACACGCGCCCGTCGATATCGCTGCCGATGGGGTGATTCTCTCCACTCCTACCGGTTCTACTGCCTATGCTCTCAGCGCCGGTGGCCCGGTAATAACTCCCGATGTGCCGGTATTACAATTAGCCCCCATTTGTCCCCATTCTTTAGCTTCCAGGTCTTTGGTATTTTCTGACAAGGAAACTGTGAATATTTTCCCAGCAACTGCTAATCGGATGGTGATGGTAGTGGACGGTAATGGCGGTTCTTATATCTTGCCAGAAGATCGAATTAATGTGCAGAAATCCCCCTACAATGTTCATTTTATTCGCCTGCAATCGACGGAATTCTTCCGCATCCTCCGGGAAAAATTGGGTTGGGGTTTACCTCATATTGCTAAACCAACTTCGGTGGAATTACCTTAATCAGTTATCAGTTATCAGTTATCAGATGTGAGCTTTCAGTTCACTGATTACTGGTTACTGTTTACTGATAGCTGAATTTATGCTCTCTTTTCGTGCCAAAATAGCTTTTTATTTAGAGGATGTCACCACGGCGATCGGACTGACGGTAAATCTGCTTATCTTGGCATTAATTTTACTATCTTTGGGGATTTATGTGGCTCAAACCTATCCCTTATCCGCCACTTGGCAAATGTGGTTACGTCAGCTTGATTGGGGAATTTTAAGCTTATTTTTCCTAGAGTATTTAATTCGGTTTTGGTGTGCGGAATCAAAACTAGGCTTTGTTTTTAATATTTTTTCCATCCTAGATTTATTGTCAATTCTGCCCCTATTTTTTGGATTTTTTGATATTAGGTTCTTTAGAATTTTTCGCTGGTTTAGAATTTTGCGAGTGATTCGTTTTTTTGGTTCCGATCTCTCTATTTTTCGGATTAAAACTTCCGATCAGATAGTATT
Organism: Microcystis sp. M079S1; assembly: GCF_020246425.1. NCBI lineage: Bacteria > Bacillati > Cyanobacteriota > Cyanophyceae > Chroococcales > Microcystaceae > Microcystis > Microcystis sp. M079S1. The sequence goes on along the minus strand of NZ_JADBSZ010000107.1, from coordinate 42,969 downwards.
TACTCGCATATTACTAACTCTATTCTCGATTATTTTTGTCTATGCTGGTTTAATTTATCAGATCGAACACCCGATTAATCCTCAAGTCTATCGGACATTTTTTGATGCTTTTTACTTCGCCGTTGTCACTATGACTACCGTGGGATTTGGGGATGTGACTCCCCTTTCTGATGGGGGCAAAATGGTGACAGTTTTAATGATTTTAACGGGAGTTTTGTTAATTCCCTTGCAAATTAGCACTCTGACTAAACAACTATTAAAATCTGGCACTCAAATTGATTATCCTTGTCCAGATTGTGGTTTCCCCCGTCACGATATAGATGCCAATTTTTGTAAAAACTGTGGGGCAAAACTCTTAAAAAAACCTGATTGAGACTAATTCTGGCGAAATTCAGGAGCCGGTCGTCAGGAGATTATTTTTATTTATTCTCCCCACTTCCCCACCCCCAACCCATCTAAATGTTAAGTTAAGTATCGAAGAGCGGCCGTTTCATCACCCAGTAGTAATATAATCACTGAGTTATCAACTTTGATCCTTGAGTATGACTGCATTCACCACAACCCCCACCCTTGCCAATTTGCCCGCCAGTGACAGCCGTAGCCGCGTCAGTGAATTTATGAAATCCCTACAGGATGAAATTTGTCAGGGATTAGAAGAAGTGGATGGACAAGCAAAATTTATCGAAGATAGTTGGCAACGGCCCGAAGGTGGCGGCGGACGTTCGCGAGTTTTGCGGGAAGGGGCAATTTTTGAACAAGCAGGGGTGAATTTTTCGGAAGTTTGGGGGAAAGAATTACCTCCTAGCATTGCCAAACAACGGCCCGAGGCTGCCGGTCATCAATTTTATGCCACGGGAACCTCGATGGTCTTGCATCCTCACAATCCTTATATTCCCACGGTTCACCTCAATTATCGCTATTTTGAAGCAGGTCCGGTTTGGTGGTTTGGCGGTGGCGCTGATTTAACTCCCTACTATGCTTTTGAAGAAGATGCTAGTCATTTTCACCGCACTTTTAAACAGGTTTGCGACCAACATCATCCCGAATATTATCCCGTTTTTAAACGCTGGTGTGATGAATATTTTTATCTCAATCATCGTCAGGAAGCCAGAGGCATCGGCGGGATTTTCTTTGATTACCAAGACGGTTTAGACCCTCTCTATCGGGGTCCTTTTGCCGAAAGTGATGCCGCTATCTATTCAGAAAAATTATCTCCCCAACAACCGCGCAACTGGGAAGAAATTTTTAGTTTCATTAATGACTGTGGCCGGGCTTTTCTACCCGCTTATGTTCCCATTGTCCAGAAACGGCGCTCGACGGAATACGGTGACAGAGAACGTCAGTTTCAACTCTATCGTCGCGGTCGTTATGTAGAATTTAATTTAGTTTATGATCGTGGCACAATTTTTGGGCTGCAAACTAACGGTCGTACCGAGTCGATTTTGATGTCTTTACCTCCTTTAGTCCGTTGGGAATACTGTTATCAACCTGCACCAAACACCCCAGAAGCAAAACTCTATGATGTCTTCCTAAAACCCCAAGATTGGGTTAATTGGCAAGGTTAAATCAGTTATCAGTTATCAGTTATCAGTTATCAGTTATCAGTTATCAGTTATCAGTTATCAGTTACCAGTTATCAGTTACCAGTTATCAGTTATCAGTTATCAGTTCACTGTTCACTGTTCACTGAAAATACTTCCCACACCCTTGTCAAGTAAATAAATCTAAAAATTTTGGCTAATTTTTGGACACCTCTCCATACTCGTCTGGAAACCACAGTCAAAAAGGGACAATTACTACCTAAAAATGCGTCTCTATTAGTGGCATTGTCGGCAGGTCAGGATTCCCTCTGTTTAGGGCAATTATTGCTGGATTTGCGCCCTCGTTGGGGTTGGCAACTAGCGATCGCTCATTGTGATCACCGTTGGTCCTCCGACCGAGGATTAGTCACTCATGTGCGGGAAATCGCCGAAATTTGGCAATTACCTGTTTATATTACCACCGCACCCCCCATGGCGGAAACGGAAGCCAAGGCCCGACAATGGCGTTATCAAGCTTTACAAACAATCGCCCAAGAACAGGGTTTTAATTATCTTCTCACGGCACACACGAGGAGCGATCGAGCGGAAACTTTTCTTTATAATCTCACGCGCGGGGCGGGTAGTGATGGACTTTCTGCCTTAACTTGGTTGACAAGTTTAACCCCAGATATTTTTTTAGTCCGTCCCCTCTTAAATGTCACTCGCGGGGAAACTTTCGCTTTTTGTCAAAGTCGAGAATTACCGATCTGGTACGATCGAGCTAATGAGAATTTACGCTATGCTCGCAATCGCATCCGTCAGGAATTATTACCCTACCTGCAAACTAATTTAAATCCCCAAATCGAAAAACATCTCGCCCAAACTGCCGAAATTTTGGAAGCAGAAAGCGATTATTTAGATAGTATTGCCCGGGATATTTTTCGCCAGGTTATCGATCTAGATCAACAAAGACTCGATCGCTCCCCTTTACAAATTCTACCTCTAGCGATACAAAGACGAGTGATTCGTTTATTTTTGGCTCAATATTTACCCTCATCCCCTAATTTTGCCGAAGTTGAGTCAGTGGTTAATCTCATTACTGGTGTTAATCGCGATGCCACTTCTTCCTTAACTGGCAAAATTCGGGTAGAAGTACAACAAAATTGGCTATATATCAGTGATCAGTGATCAGTGATCAGATTACAGTTTTAAGTGGACAGTGTTAGGTGAAAACTTCGCTACTTTCTTTTCACTGATTAAGTGGGTGGGTGGAATTAAATATAAGATGAACGTAGGTTGGGTTGAAGCATGAAACCCAACACCCGCTCATGTTACGCTACCGCTAACCCATCCTACAAATAATTGTGCCTCCCTACTTACTGCTTACTGTTTACTGTTCACTGAAAAACCCCATCTCCCCATTCTAGTTATCTCTAGCTAACTTTTACAGCAATTGGTTTAAGAAGAAACTATAATTAGTAATACAATTAAACTAAAAATAAAATTGGCGGGGCATAATGAGCGAAACTAAAGTAATTAATCGAGAAAATTTACTGGTCAATCTCCGGCAACAACTGCGAGCCGGACAACAGGAATTAGCCGATTGGCAAGGGGGAAAAATGGCCATTTCTGCGGTGCCGGGGGCAGGAAAATCCCACAGTTTGGCCGTAGCTGCCGCCATGGTTATTGCTCGTGAGCAACTTCATGCTAAAAAACAGTTAATTATTGTCACCTACACGCGATCAGCTGCCGCTAGTATTAAAGCTAAAATTAAACAACGCTTGCAAGATTTACAACTTTCGTCCCAAGGTTTCAGCGTCCAAACTCTGCACGGACTGGCCCTACAATTGGCCCGTCGTTACCCGGAATTATCGGGATTAGACCTCGAATCTTCTACCTTAGTTATTCCGACTCCTAGCCACAGAATTATTAGAAACTCGGTGGAAAAATGGCTAATTGCCGACCCAATTCGTTATCAAAAGTTATTAGAAGGAGTGGAATTTGATGGGGAAGAAACCGAAAGATTACGCCGTCAATCGGTGCTGAGAACCGAAATTTTACCTAGTCTTGCCTATACGGCCATTCATGAGCTAAAAAGTTCGGGATTATCACCGCAGCAAGTTTGGGAATTAAGCCACTACACCGACGATAATTATCAAATTCTCGCTATTGCTAGTGGTTTGTACCAACAGTATGAAATCCTGATGCGTCAGAAAAACTATATAGATTATGATGACATGATTTTAGGAGCCTTGCGAGTATTAGAGGAAGAAAAAATTCGCCGACAATGGCAAAAATCTGTCTTTGGAGTCTTTGAAGATGAGGCACAGGATTCTAGTCCTCTTCAAGAAAAACTAATTACTATTTTAGCAAAAAATAATGACGGAGAAATACCTAATTTAATTCGCGTCGGCGATCCCAATCAAGCCATTAATTCTACCTTTACCCCCGCCGATCCTGTTTACTTTAATTGGTTTTGTGAAAGTTGTCAAAGCGAAGGCAATTTATCCACTATGAACCAAGCAGGTCGCAGCAATACTAAAATTATTGAAGCTGCTAATTTAGTTTTACAATGGGTCGATCGAGATTGGAAACAGGGGAAAGATAATCATAAAGTTACCGAGGCTCCTTTTCGGGTTCAAGCGATTCTTCCCGTCAGCGCCGAAGATCCCCAACCTAATCCAGTTAAGGAGGGAAAAGGATTAGAAATTTATCAACCCGATGACATTTATCAAACAGTAGAGTTAATTGAAAAACGTCTAGTTAAATTACTCCAAGAAAACCCTCAACATAATGCGGCTATCCTCGTTAGAGAAAATCGACAGGGACACTTTTTTGCTCAAAAATTTGCCCATTTTTATAAAAGTTATCAAATCAGAATTTTTGAAGCTAATGAGATCGATCGCTTTTCCCAAATTCCCGCCGAAATGCTGAAACTATTGGCTTTTGTCGAACGTCCCCACTCTCCCGATTATCTCAAAGCGGCCTTAGAAGTGCTACAATTTAGGGGTTTAATTACTGCCCAAGACTTAAATCCTTTAGTTACCTATCCCGAACAATTTCTTTATCCCACTCCCCTCGATCCCGAACTGAAATCTAACGAAAAAATCGCCCGTCGTTATTGCTGCAGTTTACTAAAAGCTAGATTAGAATTACCCCATTATCAACTCCTGTCTTTTTTCGCTATGACTCTCCAATATTCGGGGTCAGAATTAGCTACTTTGCAAAAATTAACCGCCCGTATTTATCAGGAAACTGCTGGTAATAGTTCTCTAAAAAATACAATTAATACTCTTAATGAAATTATCGCCTCTGAGCGCTTTGAAGGAGTGGAAGAAGATAACGACGATTGTTATACTCGTCCCGGACAACTGACGATTATTACTATGCACAAAGCCAAGGGTTTAGACTGGGATTATGTTTTTATTCCCTTTCTTCACGAAGATATTATTCCTGGCAAACCTTGGGTTCCCAATGGGGCAAAATTTTTGGCAGATTTTACCCTCGCAGAAGTGGCCCGGGCGCAAATTCGAGCAGCGGTTCATCAACGCTATTTAAACCCCGACAGCATACCAATTATTCCCCCACCTTTAAGCGCTTGGTTAGAAGCTGGACAACTTAAAAAAGCTGAAGAATACCGACTTTTGTATGTAGCGATGACGCGAGCAAAAAGACTTTTATGGATGTCGAGTGAAAAAAAAGCTCCCTTCCGTTGGAACACTTTTCGCGGGGATGAAAGTAGTCAATTACAGGATAAAAATCCCTGTCCTGTCTTTCCTGTTTTAATCAATGCTTTCCCCGATTCTTTCTGTGTTTAACTGTTGCTGCAGCGTCCGCGGATAAAGAATTAGGAAGAAAAACCACCAAAGGAGTATGGGAATAGATAGGAGTAGAGTTAACCAGAGACGCTGAGTTAAAAACCAACACCCGGCAATCAGGGTAATTCCTGTCAACAAAATCGACCAAGGTTGACACCAACGGGGTTTGTGGTCCCAAACGCTACTAGATTTCGAGTTAGACATTGGTTAAGGGGCGGTAATTTACTAACTTGATTTTATCGTACCTGACTATTCAGATCACTGCTATAATTTTGGGTAATTCTAAGTAGGTGGGTGGAATTAAATATAAAATGAACGTAGGTTGGGTTGAAGCATGAAACCCAACGCCCGCATGGGTTACGCTACCGCTAACCCATCCTACAAATAATTGTGCCTACCTACTTATTAATAGAGTTTCTTATCTCTAGACAAACTAAGCTAAATTTTCCTATGATTGATGTCTTTTATCCGATTCCCAAGCTGTTAGATACTATTCTGACGGAGATTTATGCCGAAAATCGCCGTAAACATGAAGAAAGAATGGCCGAATTGCAAATAATCTCTAATTCGTCCCTTCGCGATGCCTACGCCCAACAGCTATTATTAGATCGATTTCTTGCTCCCGTGGAAAATGCTCAACATAGCATTCAAAATGCCGCTAAACACGCTCAGTAGGGAGGCACAATCATTTGTAGGATGGGTTAGCGGTAGCGTAACCCATCGGGGCGTTGGGTTTCATGCTTCAACCCAACCTACGTTCATCTTATATTTAATTCCACCCACCTACTTAGTATTCAAAATGCCGCTAAACACGCTCAGTACATGGCAGAAGTAGTTAATTATTATCATCGTGACCATGGCTGTAGTCAAGAGCAAGCTCAAGAAATATCCCGTCAATTTCGGGCTTTAGCGGTTAAAATTTCTCAAATTGACTCTCTTTACGATTTAAAAATCATTTATCAAGTGGTTACTGTTTTCACCCAGCAATTATCAAGATTTAAACACCGAGAAAGAAATTATTCTTGGGAAAGGGAAATCAGAAAGGGTATTTTAAATCCCTTAAATACCTGCATTGCTGTGGAAAAAAATTTTCAAAGACGGGTAGCTTTCATGACTGGTGAACCCGCATCAGCTAAGGTAATGGGATTATTAGAGTCAGAATAGACAAACTGACTCTAGGGACATTTTCGGGGGAGTTTTAATACAAACTTCCCGCAATCATAGCCGCTAATAAAATAAAACCGACCCAAACATTTTGACCGAACATTTGACCATAAACTGGTTTGGGTAAATCCGATTGACGTAACAACCAGTATTGACGCAACCAAGCAATCGCCGCTAGACCCAACCCTAGCCAAAAAAAGGCTGATAACTGCATTTTTTGCCCCTCCCAAGCCAATAAACCCACTGTTAGGGCAAAAAAGACCCCCACGGCTTCCGGAGCGTATTTGCCGAAAAATATGGCACTGGAGTTAATACCAACCTTGAGATCATCCTCTCGATCGGACAGAGCATAAATTGTATCAAATGCCAATGTCCAAAAAATCACCGCTCCCCATAATATAAATGTATTACTATTTAACGACCTGGTGACGGCACTCCAACAGATTAAAACGGCAAAACCCCAAGCGAGAGAAAGAACCAATTGGGGTACAGGAAAAAACCGCTTGGCGAGAGGATAGCAGATAATCAGGGGAACGGCGGCTAAACATAGGCAAAAACTCAGGAAATTCAGATATAAAGCTAAAATTGCGGCGCAAAAAAAAGCAATTAGAGCGATAATCAAACCAACCTTGATCGATAAAGCTCTGGCCGCTAAAGGACGGTTACGAGTGCGATCGACTTGTGGATCGATATCCCGATCCCAAAGATCGTTAACCACGCAGCCGGCGGCGCTAGTGGCCAAAGTTCCCAAAATGATCACCCCGATCAAGGGTAGCGGTGGCACACCGTCTGCCGCCAAAAATACCGCCCATAAAGCGGGAATCATCAAAATTAACCTACCGGCGGGTTTATCCCAGCGCAAGAGGCGAATAATCGTCATCCAAGTGGGTTCTAGATCGGGTTGGGATATAGTCATAATTTCTCGTAAAAAGTAGAAACTAGGAGTTAAGGGGGAGATGGGGAAGTGGGGAAGTGGGGGGATGGGGAAGTGTGGTGTGGGGTGTGGGGTGTGGGGTGTGGGGTGTGGGAAGAATAAATAAAAATAATCTCCTGACGACCGGCTCCTGACTCCTAACCCCACCAATAAACTTTTTCAGTAAACCCTACTTACTTAACGTGATTACCAGCCCCAACTATTGGGAACGCCTTTAAATGGACCAACCACATCGGAGGTTATCCATCCCCCGTAAAAGTTGCCCGGTTGCGGTTGTACTAATTCCCCGTCGGCATAACAAGCGGTCATTTTGGCAGGATAAAAAGCCAGATAATTCTTAATTGCCTGAAACTCTGGTGTTGGGTCCGGATAATACCAAGCGGCGTTAATTGCCTGTTGGTCGCCAACGGTGATATTGTAATATCCCGCTAGACCTTTCCACTCACAAAAAGACTTTTCTGCTGTGGCTTGCAGGTATTCCATTTTAATATCTTGGGGCGGTAGATAATAAACTGGGGGATGACTGGTTTCTAGAACTCGATAACTGCTTTTAGTATCGGCAATTATCACACCATTAAAGATAATTTTTAGGTGTTTAGGCGATAATTCTAGGCGCGGGGGACGCGGATAATCCCAGACGGATTCCTGTCCTGCTTTTGCTGGTATCGGTTGGGGACGAAACATAATTTTTCTTATCGTATTCTCTGATTCAGTTCACCGTTTACTGATTACTGATCACTGAAAAGAGTTTTCTCAGGGTTTCCACTCGTTCTCGATTGACATTTAAATCCGATTCTCCTAACCGGGAGGCCGAGCGAACATCGATCGCATTTTTGCTAGGATTGAGAGAAAATTCCACATCATCGACAAATCCCATCCATTGACTGCTAAATTCGGCGTAGAGATAGTTACTATCTTGGTTAATAATTTTAGTTCTCGGTTGGGAGGCGATAATTTTAGCTAATTGCTCGATCGCTTCTTTGCCGCTACCCTGATAACTAAGGGGTTCGATCGAATGAGCCTGATCCTGACTCTGACTACTAACACAATTAGGAGTGACTGGACAAGGAGCCAGTTTACCTTCCCTGACTCCCAAATAATCGGGACGAGTACCGGCGAATAAACTGACGCTATCGGGAGCAATTAACCTAATTCCTAGCCAGATGAGCAGTATTCCTAGGAAAATAAACGGGGTCAGCCGGAAAGATTTTTTCACCGTGTCGGAAGTTTCAGTCATGCTAGTCTTACAGAATCACTTCAATTAACTTAACATTGATAGGTGTGGCAATATCAGGAGATAGAATAAGATGTTTCTCGATGAATTACAACCCGTTGTTAAAGAACTGATTCAACAACCGATCGCTTTTTTCGGTGGTTTTGCCTCTGGATTACTGCGCTTGAAACTTTCGGACGATCCCCTCAAAAAATGGTTAGAACAGCAGGGATTAGTCAGTTTTAACGACAATAATCAGGATAACGGCAACGGTCCCCAGTCGATCTCGATCGATTAGGTATCGGGGGTTAGCTGTTGGGGGTGAGGGTATTCTCCCATCCCCAAAACCCCCGCTTACCCCCCCCCATCAGCTTAACTTTTGGCTGAAAGTAGATAAATTTCCTCAGCTACTCGTTTTAAGCGTCTTAATTGCGCTTCCATATCCTTTTTAGTCCATTTGGCGGCGAATTGCTGGAATCCCCACCCCACAACCGGATTAGGAATCGCAAACTCAAAACGATTGATTAGACAAGTGCCGCCATCATTGGGTTGACATTCCCAGCGATCGCATCCGCGAAAAAATCCTTCAAATTGCCAGACAATTAACCCCGGTTCCCTCTCAATCACCGTACTTTTTAGCGTTGGCTGAATTAGGGGAATTTGAATCAAAAAACGACTTCTACCACCGATATCGGTCTTCCAATCCCCGATAGGTTCACAAACTAACACCGGATTCAACCAACGACGCATTAACTCCAAATCCGTGATACAACGCTCTACCGTCGTGGCACTAGCTTTAATCTGAATTGATTGTTCAAATACTTGACAAGATGACATTGATCTGCTTATAAATTGCTGGCTGAGAATTATCGGTAGTCGGACAAAAATAAAGTTAACTGTGCAGACAAGGCAACAGTAAGGGTTTCGGCCTTGGTTACATTTATTAACATAGTCTTGTTTATAGCCTTTCTCATCAAGATAAAGTGTAACCTAATTTGCTATTGGAGTCAGGTTTGTCTAGAAAACGGGTTTCTTAAAGAAACCCGTTTTCTGTTATTAAAGACTAATTATTTAGGATTTGCTGAAAAACTTTTTGCCGCAAACCCTAACTATAGGCTCAAGCTCACTTTTTCACCAACTTGACAAATTCTCGAAAACGTTGGCGTAAACTCTCAATATTAGCCGATTTCCCGCCATAACGCCAATCAACGTAAGCGCGAGCAATCTCCTCGATAATATTCGCCACTGGCGGCGGTTGGACGCTGCGGGCGGCGGTGGCGTATTCTAAAGGGGTTTGAGCGGGATGTTTGCCATAACCGGCTTCTGTTAAGATTCCTAACATTTGCTGGTATAAACGCTCGATCGGTGCTAGTTTCGCCAACCTGCGACTCCTACGCCAACGATGGAACTGTAGCCATCCTAACCAACCAGCGTAAGCGAAGACGACCCCCACTAAACCGCCGAGAATTCCCCCTAAAAGACTGCCAGAAATAAAGCGCCATAACCATCCCAATAACTTACCGATAGTAACGATAACATTTTCCCAAATAAGACCGAGAAAACCCGTTACTGGAGAGGGCAACCATCCGGCTACCCATTGCCAAAATTGCTTGAGTACGCTAAAAGGTTCCGCTTCCTCAAAGGATGGGGGAATTAATTCGTGGCCTGGGATAGGATCGAAAGTGTACCAACCGTAACCGGGGAAAAACACCTCTGTGATGGCGTAAGCGTCCGTATTTTGGACAACATAAAAGCCAGTGAAAGGATTAAACTGGCCAGGGGCAAAACCAGTGGCTAATCGGGCAGGAATACCGATCGAGCGTAACATAATCGTTAACACGGTGGAAAAATGATCGGCGTAACCCCCCTGAAAACGAAACAAAAAGGCCGAGACTAAATCCTCATTTTCGGCTAAAAAGGGCAAATCGGCTTTTAATTCGTAGTTTTGCTTTAATGCTTGGGCCAAATATAGGGCCTTCTCGTAGGGAGAGGTTAACGGTGTGGGAGATTTTGCCAGCAATTCCTCGGTTTTTCGGCGGACTTTCGGGGCAATTTCGGCAGGAATTTGTAAATAATGCTTGAGAATAGCCTTCGGGTAAGTTTCTGGGGCCGATCGCAATTGGCTGCGATTGCGTTCTGGCACTTGTGAGATTACAGTATAAGTTAGCCCTTCCGCTAATCCCCCTGGCGACCTTAAGCTATTTTCTCGGTCCAGAGATACCTGTCGGGTAGGAAAAAAGAGAAACTGAGGCGAAGTAAGAGCAGGGATAATATTCGGTAAACTGGAGACAATGCTGTAAGTTTGGACTACCTGATGGGTTTTTGCTTGGGTTGCGGGTAGCGGCACAAAAAAACGATAGGACCAACTACTGCGATTTAAATCCTCTACTTCTTGATCTCGCGAGATTTGCCACCCTTGACCAGTATAGCGATCAAACGCCATCGCCCGCCAGAATCCGGGGGCTTGAGAACGTACCCGCATGACTATCTGGGGAGTCATACTTCCCCGCAAATTTTGGTTGATTTGGGTGTTAAAACCGTAATAAAAGGTAGAATCTAGCTGTCCTGACCCTGTAGTGGGACTATTACCGCCATTTACGCCACCATTCCCCGTTTCACCCTCGCGCACATAGCCGGGGTTAACGATTTGTCGGTCTCCCTGTTCAAAATCCTGATTTTCCATACCTTCGGGACTATTGACGGGAAAAGATTGAATTTGATAACCCGGAAAACGCGGCATCAGGGCAAAAATTGTCAATCCCAAGAGGAGAATTGTCAGAAAGAAAATCCCGAAACGTTTGGGAGAAAGGGGAGAATTTTGCGGGGAAACTAATTTTTTTGTGGCTAGACGCGGGGGTTTCTTTGAGAAGAAAGGGAGACTCTGATTGAGATTATCTAAACCTAAACGAGAACGATAGTCTAAAACTAGGGTAGGTAGGGCTAAAAGCAGAAACAGGATTAACCAAGGCGCAAAAGCGAGGGTTTGGGAGATTGTCCCGGCGACTCCCAAGAGAATTAAACCGATTACCATAGAATACCCTAAATCTTTGCGTCGGGGCAGGTCAAAACTATGGAGAATTTGCAGTTGAATTAATAATTGTGTTAGGGCAATGCGACTATCCTGCATCGCAACGATATTACCCAAGAATAGCGCCAACACCACTAACATTCCGATCGCTATACAAAATTTTGCCCCGATATTGCGCTTTTTCCTGCGTCGCCAACTCCAGATTCCGCCGATAATACTGAGAGGAACCGCCCAAATACTGGTATAACTATCAGTAGCCACATCGGTGGCGATAATACCGACGATTACTAAAGCTTGCACCAGAATTCTTAAAATAATCGATTCCTCGGTTTCTGGCAACGGAGAAGATTCTATCTTTTGCCAGAGGGTTTTTAAGGAAAGTCTTGGACGAGCGGCACTGCTAACCATAGGCTAAATTGGGAGAAGGATCAAGAAGTTAATTTTATGTTTCCCAGTTCTAATCTCGATCGCTCCATGAGGTAAAGTGGATTTTAGATGTCAGGAGTCAGGATACAGGAGAAGGGAGCAGGGAGAGGTGAGCAGGGGAGATAGGGAGAAAAAAGCCGATTACTGATGACTGATAACTGATAACTGATAACTGATTACTGATTACTGATTACTGACCCATGATAGCCGTTACCAAGCCTGAAATTTTACCGTTACTTCATCCCCTGATTGGACAATTAGCCACGGCAATTCTGTCCCACTGGGAAAATTATCTTGATTTGTCGCCCTTTGAGTTGCCGGAAGGTTTAGGCTATGTGGAGGGACGTTTAGAAGGGGAAAAATTAATTATCGAGAATCGCTGCTATCAAACTCCCCAGTTCCGCAAAATGCACCTAGAACTGGCTAAACTGGGCAATGGTTTGGATATCCTTCACTGTGTCATGTTCCCCCGTCCAGAATATCCGCTGCCGATGTTCGGATGTGATATAGTCTCTGGCAAAGCGGGAATCAGTGCCGCTATTGTGGATCTTTCTCCCACCAGTGGCGATAAAACCCTCCCTAGTGCCTATAATCAAGCTTTAGCGGCTCTACCTGGGGCTGATTTCGCCCAAGCTCGTGATTTACCGCCTTGGGGTCATATTTTCTCCGAATATTGTCTGTTTATTCGTCCCGAAACCGCCGCCGAGGAACGACAATTTTTACAAAGAGTAACAGATTTCTTGACAATTCACTGCAAATGTGCTAGGGAAAGTCAGCCTCTTTCTGGGGAAGCGGCGCGCATTTATTTACAGGGACAACGGGATTATTGTAGTCAACAGCAAAAAAACGATAAAACTCGGCGTGTACTAGAAAAAGCCTTCGGTTGGGAATGGGCAGAGCGTTATATGACGGGTGTTCTCTTTGATCTGCCCGATTAAACTGAACTATCCCTTTCCCCTTTGCTACTAGGGTTGATTCATCGTAGGGTTGATTCATCGTAGGGTTGATTCATCGTAGGGTTGATTCATCGTAGGGTTGATTCATCGTAGGGTTGATTCATGAATCAACCCTATCCTTAATAAGGGGGGAGCCGACAATTTTTAACACCTACCCACTTATTTAGAGATTTTCTGCAACCTCATCGCTATTTTTCCCATTTTTGAACTCTTAAAAATTAATTAGGCCAGAAGTCTCTTGAAACTTAACAATATTAACAGACAAGGACGGGAAAATAATTGCTAGATTGATTTAGGTACAGTTAACTGTAACCGCGAGAACAAGAGAAAAAAAGCGGTTTTCCCCGGTAAAACCGCCAAAAAGCCCTAGCTTAATTTCTCGATTCTGACAATTAAATAAATATTAAAACAGCCGATGAATCTAACGAACTTTCCTTGGTTAACTGCCATCATCCTTTTTCCCATCGTCGCCGCTTTATTGGTTCCCATAATTCCCGATAAAGACGGTAAAACCGTGAGATGGTTTGCTCTGACGGTGGGATTAATCGACTTTGCCCTAATTATCTACGCTTTCTATACCAGTTACGATTTCGCTAATCCCAATCTGCAATTAGTGGAAAGTTACCAATGGTTGCCCGAAATTGACCTAAGATGGTCTTTAGGAGCCGATGGCCTCTCCATGCCTCTGATTATCTTAACGGGATTTATTACCACTCTGGCTATCTTAGCGGCTTGGCCGGTGACTTTTAAACCGAAACTATTCTACTTCCTGATGCTGTTGATGTATGGGGGACAGATTGCGGTGTTTGCCGTACAGGATCTGTTACTGTTCTTCCTCGTCTGGGAATTAGAATTGGTCCCCGTCTATCTGATCCTCTCTATTTGGGGCGGTAAACGCCGTCTCTACGCGGCCACCAAATTTATCCTTTACACCGCCGGAGGCTCCCTATTCATCCTTGTAGCGGCGCTGACGATGGCTTTTTATGGCGATACCGTCTCCTTTGACATGGTGACTATTGCCGGCAAGGATTTTCCCCTGAAACTGCAATTATTCCTCTACGCTGGTTTCCTGATTGCCTACGGGGTAAAACTGCCGATTTTCCCCCTTCATACTTGGCTACCGGATGCCCACGGCGAAGCCACTGCCCCCGCCCATATGTTACTAGCGGGAATTTTGCTTAAAATGGGTGGTTATGCGCTCTTACGGATGAATATGGGGATGTTACCCGATGCTCACGCCGTTTTCGCCCCCGTTTTGGTGATTTTAGGGGTAGTTAATATTATCTACGCCGCCTTAACCTCCTTTGCCCAACGCAATCTTAAGCGCAAAATTGCCTATTCTTCCATCTCTCACATGGGATTTGTCCTGATTGGTATGGCTTCCTTTACCGATATTGGTACAAGTGGGGCGATGTTACAGATGATTTCCCACGGACTGATTGGGGCGAGTTTATTCTTTATGGTCGGTTGTACCTACGATCGCACCCATACCCTGATGTTAGACGAGATGGGCGGTGTCGGCAAGAAAATGAAGAAAGTTTTTGCCATGTGGACCACCTGTTCCCTCGCTTCCCTGGCTTTGCCCGGTATGAGCGGTTTTGTGGCGGAATTAATGGTATTTATCGGTTTTGCCACCAGTGATGCCTATAGTCCCACTTTCCGCGTCATTATCGTCTTTTTAGCAGCTATCGGTGTCATTCTCACCCCGATTTATCTCTTGTCCATGTTGCGAGAAATTCTCTACGGGCCGGAAAATAAGGAATTAGAAGAACACCATGCCCTAGTGGATGCGGAACCCCGGGAAGTCTTTATCATCGCTTCTCTATTAGTGCCAATTATCGGCATTGGACTCTATCCCAAAGTGGCGACGACGATTTACGATGCTACCACCAATAAATTAACCGCCCTAGCGCGTAATTCTGTCCCCAGTTTAGTGCAACAGGCAAAGGCAAAAACCGCTAGTTTCTCCCTTTATTCCCTAAAAGCCCCCGAAATCTAAGGAGTTATCAGTTATCAGTTATCAGTTATCAGTTACCAGTTATCAGATTTGAGTTTTAAGTGAGCAGTATTAAATCCCACTTTCCGCACTTCTTAACATTCAATTGATAATTTTTACTAATATTATATCCGGTTATTAAAGAATGATTATTTATTCTCCCTTTTGCCTTTTGCATGAGTAGAAAACGGGTTTCTCCGAGAAACCCGTTTTCTGTGCGTTACTCAACGGATTTAGTATTAAGCTAAACGGCTTTTACTTCGGATCACCGATATAGACTCCAAAAGGGTTATAGCTGTTGGATCATGCAGGTTAAGCGCCGTTTAGCTTATTATACTTTTAATTGATTGTGTCATTATTTTAATGCGATCGCTACCGAGTACAGCCTGGAGAATTATCAGAATTAGTCCCCACTGGAGCAATCGCGCCCAAAGAAGATTAGGCGGTCGCAACGCGCTCGCTACGCGAGACCGCAACATAGCAAAATATAGGAGTTTAGCTCATGTCTAACGAAACCGTGACTTATTCCCTAGAAGCTGTTCTGACAAGGATTGAGGGGAAAATAGACTCTCTACAAAGAGATGTTAACAAGCTAGAGATAGGACAATCGGAGTTAAAAGGGGAGATTAAAGCCCTAGATGAGCGACTAACCACAGAAATTAAAGGATTAACTGCAAGAGTCGCTAATCAGGAATTTACCAATCGAGGGATTCTAATCGCTTTGGTTGTTGCCATTTTAGGAGGGGCAGCTAAACTTTTTGGTTTTCTTCCCAATCCCTAACAGAGATCTAATTAGGGTTTGCTAAATAAATCTAAAAACCTTATCCAACAAGGTTTTTAGACTTTTTTTCCCTCAAAAAGTGCCGACCATTGGAGTGATCAGGGGGAAAATTTAGGGACTTTTTCCCTGAAAATTAGGTAATTGACCACCTGAAAATGGCTAAATCCCTACACCCCACACCCCACACCCCACACCCTACCCCCACGAAAAACTTTTTGCCGCAAACCCTAATTAGGAAGTTGCCGTTTTCTTTTCACTAATAACTGAAAAATCCCCACCCTACCCAATCACCTCGTGTAAATCCGTCGGTGCGAGATTAGGATAAACCACTTCACCATCCTTAAACCAGATAATGCGCTGAGAGTGACGCGCCACATCAGCCTCGTGAGTTACCATGACGATAGTAATGCCACTGTTATTCAATTCCGAGAAAATAGCCATCACCTCTTGGGTAGTTTTCGAGTCTAGCGCCCCCGTCGGTTCATCAGCAAGTAATAATATGGGTTGATTGACAATTGCCCGGGCAATAGCGACGCGCTGCTGTTGTCCCCCCGATAATTGATTGGGTTTATTGTGCAGTCGATTATCCAATTTTACCCTCGTTAAAGCAGCGATCGCTCTTTCCTTTCTTTCTTGGGGAGAAACCCCACCATAAATCATCGGTAACATGACATTTTCTAGCGCACTCATCTGGGGTAAAAGATGGAATTGCTGGAAAACAAAGCCGATTTTACGATTGCGAATCTGGGCTAAATCCCCATCCGGCAGCGTGGAAACGTCCAGATTTTCTAGATAATAAGCTCCCAAGGTGGGACGATCAAGACAGCCGATAATATTCATGGCCGTGGATTTTCCCGAACCCGAAGCCCCCATAATAGCGCAATATTCCCCTTTTTTCAGGCTTAAATTGACGTTATTAAGAGCTTTAACCATGGTTTCGCCACTGCCGTAGATTTTAGATACATTTTCGAGGCGAATAATTACTGGCTGATAGACTTCGGCTTTATCGTTGCGTTCGCTGAGAGAGGAAGTATCAAAACTCATGAAATAATATAGAGATAAAACCAATAAATGCAGCTATTCTAACCTGAGCAATTCTCCATTCAAGCAACATCCTTGAGAAAACCGACTAAAGGCAAGAAAACCGGCGCTAAATTCGATCGAGCCACGGCTAAACAGGGATAGGATCGATCGCTATAATTTTCCCCCACCTGCAAGGGAAAAATCTTTTCTCCTAAAGAGATAAATACCCCGCCAGCGGCCTGTAGAATTGCCCAAACCGCAGCAATATCCCAGACTTTTGGGGTTGCTTCCACTCCTCCCAAGACAGTGCCATCGGCAACCAAAAGCAGATTATAACTAGCCACTCCTATCATCCGCACTTTGCAGGGAAAGGGATTTTTTAATATATCTGTACTACGAGCGCAGAGATTAAACAGATGATTTTTGCTGGGAAAATCGTCGCTGGTGTGAATCGGTTGACCATCACGGTAGGCTCCCTCTGGACCGGTTAAACCCGTCTCACCGTACCAATAACCATAATAGGCCTGTTTTAGGCAGGGGAGATAAACAAATCCGAACACGGGAGTCCCCCGGTAGAGAAGTCCTAGGGAAATGCCCCAGATGGGAATACCGCGAGTAAAATTAGTCGTGCCGTCGATCGGATCCACGACCCAACACCATTCTTGATCTGGGAAAATATGGGTAGTTTCCTCGGTTAGGACTCCATGATCCTGGAAAGTGCTGGCAATTAGCGATCGCAATTCGCCATCGGACCAACGGTCGGCAGCCGTCACTAAAGTCCCGTCTGCTTTATTGGTGGCCTGTAATTTGCCAAAATCAGCTAGTAGGCGATCGCCCACCTGCTCGGTAGCCTGATAACAAAAGTCTAAAACCTGACTCCAAAAAGTTTCCATAATTTTCTCGTTCGTCTTCTAGTAGAATATTAAATCATTGTCTAAACTTAGGTAGTCGAGATTGAGCGCGGAAGCCCACCAGGAGATCAGACTAGCTACCCGTCTAGAAGCGATACTTTACCTAAAAGGGCAGCCTGTCCCCTTAACCGAGATGGTGACATTAACCAACAGCGATCGCTTGACGGTGGAAGATGCCATGATCGAGTTAATGTCCGATTATGCCCACCGGGATAGTGCCTTGGAAGTGGTGGAAACCCCCCTCGGTTATAGTTTACAATTGCGGTCAGCTTATCAGAATTTGATCGAAGACCTGATCCCGGCCGAATTAGGCACAGGAACCCTCCGTACTTTAGCAGCGATCGCACTGAAAGAACCGATTTTGCAAGCGGATTTAATTAATTTACGAGGCAGTACGGCCTATCAACAGGTTCAGGACTTGGTAGAACGAGGATTTGTGAGAAAACGCAAGCAAAACGAAGGTAGATCCTACTGGTTAGAAGTAACCGATAAATTTCATCAATATTTCGAGGTTGACAATCTTAGGGAACAGGGTATTCTGGAACCTACCGATCAGGAATAAGGAGAGAGAGGGTATATTAGGGGTGAATGTTTCTGATCACTGAGCTAAACTTGAGGAATATGGAGGGACTTCGGGCAATCAAGAAGAGCGATTTGTTAACCTAAATCTAATAACCACTACAGCGTGGGAGTTCTGATGACTTTTAATCCTGATTTTTTTCCCTGGGAAACCGAAGAACAAAATGATAACTGTCTGATGCAGTATCTCCAGCAGCAGCATCCTGAAACCCTTGAGAGAATAGCCCAATCGGTCAGTAGCGAAATTAAAGATATTATCTCGCAAAACGTCAAGGGATTGGTGGGAATGTTGCCCTCAGAGGATTTTGCGGTACAAATTACCACCGACCGCGAGAATTTGGCGAATCTTCTCGCTTCAGCGATGATGACAGGTTATTTCCTCGGTCAAGTGGAGAAGCGCCATCATTTAGAATCAATTTTGTTAGCTACAGAATCAATTAAATTAGGCAAAAAACCAAAAATAGATTAATCTTCACCCCAAAAAGATAGAGACACTTTCATCGGTGTCTCTATCGGTTTTTAACCCCCTTTGGCAAAACTCACCATCACCAAAATCGAGAGCAGGATACCGGGGACAAGTAAACCCGCTAATAATCCAAATTCAGTCAACGTCATAGGAAAATATGCCCAAAATTCCATCACTTCCCACTCTAACCCCCTCTTCCGGCTACCTCAACAAAGCTTAAGGAAAATTTAAAGCCTTTTACCGTTTTTTTTCCTATCAGTTGTCCGACTAGACAAACCAAAAAGAGTCTTTTTGATGTTGCCAAGCGGTTTATAAGTAGCTGGTTATAATTAAATTAAAAATGGATTTTAGGTTCGATCCCCCCTGCCCCCCCTTGATAAGGTAGGGTTGATTCATGAATCAACCCTACGCTTGATAAGGGGGGTGTCTGATAATTTTTAACGCCTACCTACTTAATTCTTTTTTCAGCGCTTCGTATAAAGCTGAATAATCTTGTTCTGCTAATCCCATTTCTAAAGCTTTTTCAAGAAGGCTCTGTACTCCTGTTAGGGGAAAAGTGGTTAAATCTAACTTCTCCGATTCCTCTAAAAAAAGATTGACATCTTTGAGTAAATGTTTAGTGGGAAAATTAGGGTTAGCATAATTTTCTTCTAACATTCTGGTTAATTTTTTGTCAAAAGTAGGCGCATATAAGGCACTTTGACGCAGGATAGTCATGAACTTTTCTAGATCTACTCCTTGCCGGGATAAAAAAGCTAAACTCAAAGCAAAAGCACTGGTTAGAGAAGCAATTAATTGATTTAAAGCTAATTTTAATGCCGCGGCGGTTCCCACTTCCCCGATTAACATCGGTTCTTGACCAAAATGTGCTAATAAATTTGACCATTGATGGAACTGTTTCTCCGTTGCTCCCACCATAACTAAGAGAGTCCCATTTTTAGCTTCGGGAATACTTCCTAACACGGGTGCTTCTAGATATTCTCCCCCTTTAGCCACAATTTGATCTCGCAGTTGTTTACTTTCAGAAGGAGCAATAGTTCCCATCTGGATAATAGTCCGATTATTGAAGTTAGATTGCTCGGAATTTAATCCTAAAACCTCTTGGATAGCGGCAGCATTAGTTAACATTAAAATTAGACAATCTGCCTCTTGAATAACTTGTTCAGGGGAGCTAACTGTTTTGGCTCCTAACTGCTGTAAAGGTGCTAATTTTTCTAAGGTGCGATTATAGGCAATAACAGGAATTTTCTGATTTAATAATCTTTCTACCATTGGCGTTCCCATTAATCCTGTTCCCAAAAATCCAACTTTCATAACTCAATTTTTTCCTGATTTAGTGATTAGTTTTTACTTGTTTTTATGGCTGTCCAATGACGTTCGGAAGACTGATAAATTTTAACATTTTTTAATCCCGATTGCTGGATTAAATCTTCGATTTCTGCTAGGGTAAAAGCTGCCTGGAGAGAATCCTTAAATAGTTGCGCTTGTCGGGGAGAAAAATTAGGATCGATTTCTCTCACCATCCCCTTAATTATTTCCTCGGAATCGGGACGGAATAAATCTCTTAAAAAGATGCCGCCATTCGGTTTTAAAACTCGCTTAATTTCCTGTAAAAAAGGTAGAGGATTTTCGAGATGATGGATTAAACTATTAGAAATAACTAAATCAAATTGCTCGGATTGGTAGGGAAGATTTTTTCCGTCAACTTTCTCCAATTTGATTTGTTCTTGACAGTTAGCATTCAGGATATTTTTTTGACCAATTTCTAACATAGAATCGGCCAGATCAATAGCGATAATTTGCCATTGGGGACGTATTTGACTGAGCATAATCGGAATGCGTGCAGTACCAGTTCCCACATCTAACACCCTAGCATTAATACCAGCCAATTGTACGGCTTCTTTAGCAAAATTAGTATTAACTTCCGTGAAGTCCATGGCATCATATTCGATCGCTTCTTCCCGATCATCCATTACTTCTGGTTCTAAAATTCTTTCCATAGAAAAGCTATCTTTAAGGATTACAATATTCACAATACATCGGATCGGCAGTTTTTTGACCGTTGGGAAAGAGTTTTTCCTCTCGATAATCACACTTTTGACAACCGTATAGTTCCAGTTTAATCAAAGAGGTGGGAAAGTGACATAAACCACAGGGTAAACCCGATGTTCTTTCGATAATATCAAACCCCGGACAACCACAATTAGGGCATAATTGATTAAGTTTCTGAACAAGATTTGCTGTTGCGGCAACAATTGCTTTCATCCGCGTGGGATTGTGCATAGCGCGCATATCGGTTTCTAGGTGTACTTTGCCGTTTTTGTCAAGAATATCTTCAACAATTTTAACTAAATTTTTCTGGTCAGTAATTCCCTTAAAAATATGCTCAGAGTCGAGAGAATTTTTATCAAACATCACCACTAAACCATGACTAGGAAAGCCGATTTTTTCGGCAAATTCTAAAGCATCTGCTAGATTAGTTACAGTTTGGTGAGCGTGATTAGTTTCCGTGACTATTGCTTGACCAATTATTTCTAGATTATGGACTCGATCGAGCAATAAAATCAATTCACGATTACAGGAAATCAACGGCAAGTGGGGATAGGGATAAAAACTACCCTCACTAGCAATTCCGATATCGTATCCCGAAAGCTCGATCGCTTGTTGTGCCTTGCTGCGAGCGGTTTCAATTTGTGTCCCGATGCGCTTAATATCCCGGGTAAAAGTGCCAAAGCGATCGGTATCAAAATTATCGGGTACAATCACCTTAAGGCCTATTTCTTGCGCTAAAATCGGTGCAATCACCCGCTCTTTTCCGTGCATAGTCCCTAAAATTGCTATCCGATCTTGAAACATCTTTGTCAAGTAAAAAGGAGACAGGAGACAGGAGACAGGAGACAGGAGACAAATTCACCTGATGACTGATGGTGGGTTACGGCGAATACTAAATAGGTGGTAAAATATCTAAGTTATTGTCGCCTAACCCACCCTACACTAAGTTTCTGGGGTTTTTCCCTGAGCTTGTTGTAATCTTTCTGCTGCTGTTTCCATGACTTCTGCAAAGTTTTCGAGAATTTCGCCGGGGTGCGCTTCGAGGATTTTTGTGGATAGGGAAATGCGATTTTTATATTCGTCAATTTCCGCGACTACCACTTGAATTGCTTGACCAACTTTAAAGAAAGTCATGGGAGAATTAAAAGAGGCTCCCGTCACCTGTTTAGCATGGAGTAATCCCGTCACTCCACCGCAATCGACAAAAACACCGTAGGGTTGTAATTTAACCACGGTGCCACTTAATAATTTACCCACAGCTAATTGACTGATAGCGTTAGCGCGAGCAATTTCTCGTTGAGATAAAACTAATTTATTATTTTCTTGATCGATTTGAATAAAAGTTGCGGTTAAAAGTTGTCCGATGAGGGAATCTAAATCATTTTTTTCGATTAAATGGGAGCGAGGGATAAATCCTTTTAATCCCTCCACTTCTCCCGTCACTCCCCCCTTATTCACCCCCGTGACGCGCAGCTGCACCGACTTGCCACTTTCGGAGATTTCCCTAACATTTTCCCAAGCTTTTTGTAGTAATAATTGCCGCAGAGACAGGGTAACTTGTCCTTCCGCGTCCTGTCCACGGGTAATCAGAAAATCGAATTCTGCATCTATGGGTAAAGCTTCGGCAATGGAAGTAACATTTTCCAGGGAAATTTCCCTTAAAGAAATAAAAGCGGAGGATTTGCCGCCAATATCGATGAATGCTCCATCGGAGGTGTGTTGATCGACTCTCCCGCGCACGATCTGCCCTTTTTCAAATTGATAATCGTATTGATCAAGAGCTTTGGCAAAATCGTCCATGGAAAAGGCAGGGTTCGGTGTCATGATAAATAGAATGGTTACAAGTATAATTTCGATCTGCTTCCAGTGTAAGCTGAAGCTTGAGGAGTCAGACCATTAAGATTTAAGAAGGCTAAATAACTCTAGCACATGATCCCAGGCAGATTTGGCCGCATTAGCATTATAACTAGCTCTTTGGTCGCAGAAAAAGCCATGGTCGGCGTTTTCATAGCGGAAAACTCGATGAGGAATTTGATAACGGGTTAATGCGTGTTCTATCTCATCCACTTGCTTTTGAGGAATACTGGCATCTAACACCCCGAAAAATGCGTAGATTGTCCCTTTGATTTGGGGAGTCACCTTCACTGTCGCTTGGCCACCCCCAGGGGTTCCCGTGGTGATTCCCGCACCGTAAAAAGAGGCAGTAACTTTGATATCCTCTAGAGTGGAGACAAGATAAACCAGATGACCACCAAAACAAAAACCGATCGTGCCGACACCGGTTTTTTGCACCTGTGGCAAACTATAAAGATAATCGATGGTGGCTTGGATATCGCTGATTAATTCGGCTGCTTTGGTTTGTTCTTTGTACTGACGACCGATTTCGATATCTGCCATACTGTACCCCGTTTCAAAACCCGGAGCGAATCGCTGATAAATGGCAGGAGCGATCGCTATATAGCCTTCTTGGGCGATTCTGCGCGTGACATCGCGAATATGGTCGTTTACGCCAAATATTTCCTGAATCACGATAATTGCTGGATAAATTCCCACTCGATCGGGAATGGCTAAATAGGCATCTATGTCAATATCTTTGTTAGGAATCGTAACAGTTTGCGTATTAATAGTCATAATTTTCTCGATGAAAAGCGGATTGGTTTTTTGGTTTTAAAGTAAAAAGTCAAAATTTTCCCGACGACCGACTCCTAAATCAAATTAAAACAAACTTTTCTAAGGCTGCGGCCACCCCATTTAAGTCTACACTGGGGGCAACCCAATCGGCTTGATCCTTAACAGCTTGGGGAGCATTACCCATGGCAACACCGACACCCGCATAGGTGAGCATAGAAACATCATTAAAATTATCACCGATCGCCATAACGTTTTGCGGTTGTAATCCTAGGATATCTTCGGCCAAAAATTGGGTGGCGCTTCCCTTAGTGGCATCAACGTGGGTAACTTCAAAAAAAGTCGGACTCGATTGGGTAAAGTATAAATCTTGATTTTGATAGCGTTGCTGTAAATGATGCCAAATCTCGGCGATAAATTGCTTATCTTCTCCCATGGCCAGGATTTTAGTGGTTTTGTGGGCAACTTTGCGTAAATCTCCCACGGCTTCGGCAATAATACCCGATCGCTGGCGATAGAATTCCGTTTCCGCGTTTAATTGCCGCACATAAAGCACATCGTCCATATAAAAATTAAGGGAGATTTTCTCCTTCCATTGGGGTTGTTCGAGATAATCTAAAAGATCGATCGCTAAGTCGGGGGAAATGGGGGTATGTCGATGGTGAACTTGGGAAACAGGGTCTTGAATCCAAGCGCCATTGTAAGCAATTAAAGGTAAAGTGGATTTAAGGCGTTGATGAAAGCGTAAAGCCGAGCGGTACATCCTACCAGTACCGATAGCGACGGGAATTCCCTTTTTTTGGACGGCTGAGACAGCTTGCACCACAGCCGGATTAACCTGATTGTTATTACCAGCGATCGTTCCATCCACATCGACAACGATTAAGCGAATATCCACAGTCTTTTCCCATTCAACGGTAACAGTTAATAGTTTGCCACTTCCCCCCTCAAAAAGGGTAAGAATTAAGTGGTCGTGCCAAATAAATCTACTAGGTCATAGTTACTAATTGCGTTGAAAAAGTATCAGGGAGGGGGGAGAAAAAAGCTGACGGCTGACGGCTGATCATAGCTCACGGCCATATCTTAAAATTATCAAAAGCTCACACTCCCGGAAAGCCATTTATTTTCTAGAATAGAAGATTACCTGGATTATTTTTGCGGGGGGCAATCGGTGATTCTCAATTTTTCCCTAAGGATTGTAGCGGCCAAAGGCAGACTATTCTGTAAGTTTTCACTCTACAAAACCTATCGGGTGGTCAGTAGCGCCCCCGTCGATGTCCTCTGGCAAAAATTAATCAATGTGGCCGATGTCTCTTGGCATCCTTTGATTGCCAAGGCTGATGTTCCCTTGGGTTTAATCGCTAAACCGGGGTTAATCTATCAAGCTGTCACCCGTCTGACTCCCATTCCTATCCGGGTTTTCGTGGAAAATGTCCGGCCTGGGGAACTCCTCAGCCTAAGAGTCCTCGCTATCCCCGGCATGGAACAAAAAATGACCTACCAAGTGGAATCAACCCTCTGTGGTACTTATATTTCCTATTCTGTCACCCTGCGGGGTTGGCTGTCCCCCTTTATCTGGTGGTTAAGTCGTCCCTATCTAGCCAAAGTCGCCGCCCAACTAGCCCACGCCGCCGAAGAATTAACGGCCTAAAAAAAATTCTCCCCAATTGTGCTAATAAATAATCTGCCAAGGGTCAAGATCTAAGTCACAATGGTATATGGATAGACTTAAACAAAATTTTAGTCAGCTACATTGGTACATATAGTCTACTGATATCATCCCGACGAGTTGAGCGCAACAACCTCAATCCGCCGGGATGAACTATCTCTAGAGACTTTACTGATGAAGTAAGCTCTACAGGAGGGAACTATGGGGGAATTAAACACAGCCGAACTTCTAGTTAAATGTCTAGAGAATGAAGGGGTCGAGTATATTTTTGGGCTACCCGGGGAAGAAAACCTCGATGTTTTGGAAGCCCTGAAAAACTCCTCGATCAAATTTATCACCACCCGTCACGAACAGGGCGCGGCTTTTATGGCCGATGTCTATGGACGCTTGACGGGAAAAGCGGGGGTTTGTCTCTCCACTTTAGGACCGGGGGCGACTAACCTGATGACAGGGGTAGCCGATGCTAACTTGGATGGGGCACCCTTGGTGGCCATCACCGGCCAGGTGGGAACCGATCGTATGCACATTGAATCCCATCAATACCTGGATCTGGTGGCCATGTTCGCCCCGGTGACGAAATGGAATAAACAGATCGTGCGGCCGGGTATCACCCCAGAAGTGGTACGGAGAGCCTTTAAAACCGCCCAAAGTGAGAAACCGGGGGCAGTTCATATCGATCTTCCCGAAAATATCGCCGCTATGGCTGCCGATGGTCATCCCTTGCCCCTCGATAGTCAGGAAAAAGTTTACGCTTCCTATCGGACTTTGAATATGGCGGCGGCGGTGATTTCTAAAGCGAAAAATCCCTTGATTTTGGCGGGAAATGGGGCAATTCGCGCTAATGCTAGTGAGGCTTTAACGGAATTCGCCACGGCCTTGAATATCCCTGTGGCTAACACTTTTATGGGTAAGGGGGTGATTCCCTATACCCATCCTCTGGCTCTTTGGGCGGTAGGATTACAGCAACGGGATTTGATTAGTTGTGCCTTTGATCGCAGTGATTTAATTATCGCTGTTGGTTACGATTTAATCGAGTATTCCCCGAAAAAATGGAATCCAGAGGGGAAATTACCGATTATTCACATCGGCATGACTCCGGCGGAAATTGACAGCAGTTATGCGCCGGTGGTGGAAGTGGTGGGTGATATCACCGATTCTCTCATCGATATCCTCAAACGGGCTGATCGCCAGAATAAACCAACTCCCGTCACCGCGGGATTAAAGACGGAAATTCGGGCCGATTACGAAACCTATGCCAATGATACGGGTTTTCCGATCAAGCCACAAAAATTGATCTACGATCTGCGTCAGGTGATGGGACCGGAAGATATCGCTATTTGTGACGTGGGCGCTCATAAAATGTGGATGGCGCGCCAGTATCACTCCGATTGTCCCAATACTTGCATTATTTCTAACGGTTTCGCCGCTATGGGTATTGCTATCCCTGGTGCGATCGCCGCTAAGTTAGTTTATCCCGATAAGCGCATTGTGGCGGTGACGGGAGACGGCGGTTTTATGATGAATTGTCAGGAATTGGAGACAGCTTTGCGGGTGGGAACTCCCTTCGTCACTCTCATCTTTAATGATGGCGGTTACGGTTTAATCGAATGGAAGCAGTTAAACTATTTTGGGACATCTTCTTTTATTAAGTTTGGTAATCCCGATTTTGTTAAATTTGCCGAAAGTATGGGATTAAAAGGCTATCGGGTGGAATCTACTCAGGATTTGATCCCGACACTAGAGGAGGCTTTCCGGCAAGAGGTGCCTACGGTGATCGATGTTCCCGTCGATTACGGTGAAAATCTGCGTCTTTCCCAAAAATCGGGCGATCTAAGCTGTCAGATTTGGGAATAGAAGTTGATAGCGTTGACAATCCCCAAAAAATCCCCTAACTAAATCTCAGTTAGGGGGAAGTAATTAGGTTGGCTTTGGTAACGTTAGAAAACCCGATCTAGAATAACCATTCTAGAACCGCCTCATCTTTAGTGTTGGTATTGCGAGAGGGGGTTTCCCGGGTAAATTTCATGTGGATAGAACGATTTTGTTCACCATCGGCGGCCACGGCCATAATCGGATAATCGATTAAACCATCTTGGAAGGACATCTGATAGCGGAAAGTGCCATCGGGATTGAGTTTAATCGGACGACCACCGATAGTTACGGTGGCATCGGGTTCGGTAGCACCATAGACGATTAATTCTGCATCGGCTACTAACCAGAATTTGCGCGGACGTTGTAGGGTTTCCGAAGCACCCATACCGATACCAGAAGCAGTTATGCCGATACCGGAAGCGGTTAGCCCCGATACCGTGGGAACTGCCCACATACCAACCCCGGAGGGGAATACATAAGAACTGATCACTTCCGACATCGGTACGGAACCAGCGACGTGCTGCATGGAACCAAACAAGGAACCGGCCACCCGTAGGGCCTCGATGTCGCCGACACTCTCGAAAATTTGGTCGTAGATGGGGCTAGTTCCCGTGGTTCCGGCACTGCTGCCGTAGCGCTTGCTGGGGGGAACGAGTTCGTAAACAGTTTTACCCACCAGTTCTTCTTCCCAGTTAACGGTGACAAAAACATCTTCAATCCAGTCGGAAGGATAGACGGGAGGAATCCGCACTAAAGGAGAACGGGCCAAAACTAACCAACGACCATCAGCACAACGATAACCGATATCGATAACATAATCTCGATCGCTGACCGGAATCGGTAAATACCATTCCCGGGCTAATTCATCACAGAGATATTCTTGGACGCTATGCGCGCCTTGGCTATTGAGATCGATATCGGTGACATCATAAAGACGTAGGGCTAACTGTTGTCCCCCTTGACGACGTAGATATTCTTTTGATTCGTTGGGGATATCCCAGTAAGCATAGGCCCACTGAGGATCGCGAGGTAGGAGGGTAATGCGATTTTCACCGTAGCCACCGGGCAGATCTCCTAAACCATCATCCACCGAACCTAGGATATCTTCGATCGGGTTAGCTTGACCTAATTCAAATTTTGCTGCTTCCACTGGTTTTTCCTCTTTAATAGTAGATTTAAAATTGCCGCTTACTCCCATAGCTTGGGTAATTGCCTCAATTAATTGCGTTTTCCGCATCCGGCTGTAACGAGAGATGCTGTATTGACTGGCAACTCGTCGCAGCTGCCGCAAGGTCATCTCATCTAAGGGTGGGTATTCTGGGACCATGAGTTGACACTCTCCGATTAGTTACGACGGCAAATGTTTTTGAGCATTTGCAAAAGCAGTGATCTGGGTAATCCTTCTAACTACTCATCGATTGCTGTGTGAACGAGAGATCCACTCGATGGGGATCAAGGGAATCGCTTGTTATAAATACCTATTAAACAGTAAGATTCCAATTTTGACCAAGTACCTTGTCATGATTTCTTGACAAAACCGCCAAACCCTTGATCCCAAAAAGATTGTTATGTCAGGAAGTTTTGATATTCTTATTGGCTGTTGGGGTTTTAGGGTGTTGGGGTTTTAGTTGAAATTCCCCCACGTCCCCACTCCCCCACTTCCCCATTTCCCCTAATCCCTATCCCCTAACGAGACTGTACTCCGATCCCGATCGCCTGTAATCTGATATTGAGACTTTTAGTTAAGGAGACTGAACCGCTTGGCTACCCGTGTGATTATTGTTCGTCATGGACAAAGCAGTTATAACGCAGAGCAGAAAATACAAGGTCGCAGTGATGGCTCGGTTTTGACGGAAAAAGGCCATCTGGATGCGGAAAAAGTAGGAAATGCCCTCAGTCAAATCGATATCGCCGCTTTTTACTGTAGTCCTCTCCAAAGAGCCAAATCTACTGCTGAGGTGATTCAGTCTCGTTTAAATAACTCTCCCGTCATTCAACCCAGTTCGCAGTTACTAGAAATCGATCTGCCTATCTGGGAAAATATGGTCAAAGAGGAGGTAAAAGCTCAATACCCCCAAGAATATCGGGATTGGCACCAAAAACCTCACGAATTTAAGATGATACTGCCCGATGGTCAAGAACATTATCCCGTTCTCTCCCTCTATCAACAGGCCCAGGATTTTTGGCGAGAAATTATTCCCCAACACGAGGGCCAAACTATACTCATTGTTGCCCATAACGGCATTAATCGCTGTTTAATCCTCAGTGCCATCGGTATTCCGGTTTCCTTATACCATTCCCTGCAACAATCTAACTGTTGCGTTAATGTTCTCAATTTTACGGGTGATTTTGGTGATCCTGTCCAGGTGGAATCCCTCAATCAAACGGCACACTTAGGGATAGCTTTACCCCCACCGCGTCCTCCTTTCCAAGGTTCTAGGCTGCTGCTTGTGCGTCACGGAGAAACCCAATGGAATCGGGATAAACGTTTTCAAGGGGTGCGCGATATTCCTCTCAATGATAATGGCAAGACTCAAGCTGAGAAAGCCGCCGAATTTCTGCGAGAAACGGCGATCGATCACGCTGTCACCAGTCCTTTGTCCCGTCCCAAGGAAACTGCCCAAATTATCCTGCAATATCACCCCGATGTCACCTTAGATACCCAAGTCGATCTGACAGAAATCTGTCACGGACTTTGGGAAGGCAAATTAGAGGAGGAAATTGAAGCGAGTTTCCCCGGGATGTTAGAAGAATGGAAAAATGCCCCGGAAACCGTACAAATGCCGGAAGGGGAGAATTTACAGGAAGTTTGGGATCGAGCGATCGCTTGTTGGCGGCAAATCGTTAAAACCTATAGTAATAGCGATAGTCCTAAGACAATTATGGTAGTGGCCCACGATGCCATTAATAAGGTGATTCTTTGTTATTTATTGGGTTTAAAACCCGCTAATTTCTGGAATATTAAACAGGGAAATGGCGCGGTTAGCGTTATCGATTATCCTAAAGGGGTTGACTCTCAACCGGTCCTGCAAGCAATTAATATTACCTCTCATCTAGGATCGGGAATACTCGATCGCACGGCAGCCGGCGCTTTATAACAGTTATCAGTTATCAGTTATCAGTTATCAGTTATCAGTGGGTAAGTTAACAGTTATCAGATTTGAGTTTTAAGTGAGCAGTATGTGGTAAGTGTGCAGTATTAAATAGCAGTTTCTTGCCATCTTTTCACTGATTACTGATTATCAGCTGGTTAGCTGCCCTTGGCTTTCTTAATTAAGAACAGACTACCCCCAAGTATGGCGAAAGCAACAACCGCATTGGGTTCAGGAACTTTGGTGGCAAAGGAAGCATTGTCAATTTCAAAACCATCGACAGTTGTCGTATTATTGCTAAAGACAACAGAACTAAATTCTGCCGTCCCGACAATACCAAGAAAGCCATCACGTCCACCAATTGTATTATTGACGAGAATGGTTTGGTTCCCTGTGCCATCGAAATTCCCTATCAAGGTTAACCTGTCTGTATTAGTACTGAAAAAATCAGCACCGAATGCCCACACGGGAGCAGGAAACTGCCAGGTTATCGTATTAGAAGCACTATTAACTGTACCCGCTTGGGTAGCATTATCGTAAGCACCAGAAGTGACGACGTTAACACTGTTGTTATTAAACGGAGGATTAGGCAGTGTGGGAGGAGCGGAATTAGTGGAAACAATCCCTGAATCTAGGGTAATTGACTGTGCCGAAGAAATAGTATTGCTAAAGGTATCGGTGGTAATCTTGTACGAGGGGTTAGCGGCGAGTGCCGCTTCCCAGGCAGTCCGATTTGTATAAATGGTATAAGCACTAACAGAAGACACGCTACTTAACAGTAGAGTTACTGTCCCTGTGGCGAAAGCTAAAGAATTAAGGGCATTGAGCTTCACTAGGTTATTTCCTCTCATTAAAGGTGAATAAAAACCAGAGTATCAGAGCAGGTACGAAAAATCCTCTCATCTTTGTAAAGAATAATTAGGGCTTGCTGAATAATGGTAAAACCCTTTTAAAATAAGGCTTTTGATCTGTTAAAGTCCGATGTTCATGCTGCGAAAATCGGATCGGGACCCCCAAAAACCTTGCATTATTCTTCTTGTAGTACACGTTTGGTACAAAAAGAGAGGGCAACAAAGCCTGAAACTCCCGACGACCGGCTACTGACTCCTGACTCCTGACTCCTAACCCCACCAACAAACTTTTTCAGCAAACCCTAATTACAACCCACCTTCCACACTTCTTAACATTCAATTGATAATTTTTACTAATACATTGCTTACAACCCTTTGCCAGTAAAGATTGTAGCTACAAGGATCGATTTTCATCAAGGTGAAGAATTGTAATTTTTTTTCTCAAAAAAAATCAATTATTGAAAATGTTCTCAATAGTAGTTTCTACAATGAAGCTTTTTCGTCAAAACATCTTGGGGAATGTAAAAATATATAGGGTCTGCTGAAAAAGTTTTTCCTGGGGGTAGGAGTCAGGAGTCAGGAGTCAGGAGTCAGGAGCCGGTCGTTTCAGGCTTTGTTGCCCTTGTTTTTTGTACGAAGCGATGTACTACAAGAAGGATAATGCAAGGTTTTTGAAAGTCCCAATCCTATTTTCTTGCACTAACATCGGACTTTAACAGGTCAAAAGCTTTATTTTAAAAGGGTTTTACCATTATTCAGCAAGCCCTATATAAAGGTATATGAAGATGTGCGGAATGTCGGATTTAATTCCACCCACCCACTTAACTAGAAGCTAATAATTTATTCTCAATCTGTCTAACTACGGTTAGCGCCGAATAGCTGACTCCGGCAGTGCCTTCTCCCGGATGGGTGGAATCTCCCACTAACCAAAGATGGGGGATCGGAGTGCGCGTCGCTACGCCAAAAGGGCCAAAAGTGGACAATCTTTGACCAATACCGCCGACAATGCCCTGATTTCGCCCCGTAAACCGTTCAAAAGTGCGAGGAGTAGCTGATTCGATGTGAACGATGTGATCAGGACTAAGATGGAAATAATTACCGAGACGCTCGATCGCCTCTTGGGTGTATGCTGCTTTTAATTGCTGATAATTATCTTCTCCTTTTCGCCACCAAAGACTGGTATCGGTGAAGGAAGAAGCAATAATCGTCGCTTTTCCCACTGGAGCGCGACCATCCCCTTCTTTACTCACGGAAACAAACAAAGAGTTATTTTCGCCGATTATGCCATGGTAATCGTAGAGGAATTGCAAATGGGGAGGACAATCGGGGGGAATAGCAGCGCGATCGACTCCTAAGTAAACCACAAAAGCACCAGATGCGGGGGGAAGTTTTTCGATTCTCCGGTGATAAAGACTGGGAATGGCTTCGCGATCGATTAATTGTGGTAAATTTTGGATCGGGATATTAGCGACAATTTCATCGGCCATTTCTGGATGTATTTGGCCATTTTTTTGATTTCTGACGATAATTCCCGTGGCTTTTCCCTTTTCTGTCAGTATTTTTTCCACTGTGTGGCGCATTTGCAATTTACCGCCGTATTTTTCCAAAGCTGCTACTAGGCGATCGCTTAATACCTGCATACTACCCTGAAGGTGGGATAAACCTTGGGGAGACTGAGAAACTGCTAAAGCGGTGGCGGCATAAAGTAAAGCGGTTTCATCGGCAGTAACTTGGGAATAAAGCTTTAACTGGAGATCAAGGAAGGTTTTTAGGCGTTTATCCCTCTCTAAGCCGTATAATCGCAGAGCATCTCCCACAGTCATCAAAGTAAAGGGGAAGGTAATGGCAGTATCTAAACGCAAAGCGGCGATTAATTGCCCTAAATCCCACCAGTTGCGCGGGGGTAAAACTGGATCGCGACTTTGAAAACGCCAACTTGCTTGAAAGAGTTTTTGTAATAATTGCCAAAAAGGTTCGCTGCCCGGAAATTGTTTTTGTCTTTCCTCTTGCCACTTTTGCGGATCGCGCCAGACGTTAATCGCAGTGGTTTCCCCCGGCAGAAAAACGGCACAAGCGGGATCGCAGGGGACAGAATCGGGTAAATCTATCCCTAATTCGGCAAAAATGCGCTGATGAATGCCCCCTACTTCTAATCCTGCCACTTGAGTTGCCCCCACGTCAAAGGTAAAACCCCGACGGGAAAAAGTCGAGGCACAACCTCCGGGGACGAGCGCCTGATCATATACTGTGACTTGATAACCTCGACGCGCCAATAATGCCGCCGCCGTTAGTCCGCCAATCCCTGCACCAATAACGGTAATTCGCGTCATTTTCTTAATAATTAGGGTTTGCTGAAAAAGTTTGTTGGTGGGGTTAGGAGTCAGGAGACAGGAGTCAGGAGGCAGGAGGCAGGAGACAGGAGTCAGGAGTCAGGAGTTAGGAGTCAGGATTCAGGAGATTATTTTTATTTATTCTTCCCACACCCCACACCCCACACCCCACACCCTACACCCTACACCCCACACCCTACACCCATCTGCCAGGGACTCTTAACAGTTTACCCGCGCCCCTAGGGTATCTAAAGCTAAAATTTTCACCTCAGAGTTAATCCCCACTTGCTGCCAAGCATTTTTCATCTCTGTGGCTGTTTTTTGGGCATTGTCGGGGTTAGTTAAAGCCAATAGGGTGGGACCTGCGCCACTAATTACCATCCCGTAAGCACCCGCGTTAATGGCGGCTTTTTTCACCTTTTCGTAACCCGGGATCAAAGATTGGCGATAGGGTTGATGCAGTTTATCCTCTAGGGCAATTCTCAGCCAATCGCCGTTACCCGTCTCCAATCCCCGCAATAATAAACCCAAGCGGGAAATATTGAAAATTGCCTCCTGACGGCTAATTTTTTCCGGTAAAACCGCCCTAGCTTTTTCCGTAGCCAGTTCAAAATCGGGAATCGCCAAGACGGGAATGAGATTTTTTTGCCAAAATACTTGACAAATAGCCCAATTTGTGCTATCTCCTGCCGATAGCTGACAGTTGCCCCGCAAAGCTGGCACCACATTATCCGGATGTCCCTCCAATGCGATCGCTAATGCGGCGATTTCCCCCATAGATAAAGGATTTCCGGCGCATTGATTAGCGGCCACTAACCCACCGACAATAGCAGTGGCAGAACTACCTAAACCTCTAGCCAGAGGAACCCCTAAACCGATCTCGATGGCGATAGGGGGCGGATTCTGTCCTATTTTTTGATAAACTTGCAAAAAAGAAGTATAGATTAAATTATCAGCACCTTGGCTAACTTTAGCTGATTCAGTTCCCTTGACAATAATGCTGACAGGGTTAGCTGTTGTTGCCGGCAGCAGGGTAAAAGTAAACTGATTATATAGGGTTAAGGCCGCTCCGAGACAATCGAAGCCGGGCCCAATATTAGCAGTGGTAGCGGGAACTGTTACCGTAAAAGTTGTCATCGTTAAGCTTTTGCCTGAACATAGCGGCGATTTACCTCCTCCCAGTTAACCACATTCCACCACTGTTTTAAATACTCAGCCCGTTGATTACGGTATTTTAAGTAATAGGCGTGTTCCCAGACATCATTGCCCATAATTGGCTGTAATCCCTTCATTAGGGGGCTATCTTGGTTGGCAGTGCTGGTAATTTCCAGTTGTCCTGACTTATTTAAAACCAACCATGTCCAACCACTACCAAAAAGTTTAGTACCTGCTTGGTTGAAAGCGTTTTTAAATTCCTCGAAACTGCCAAATTTAGCGATTATTGCCGCTCCTATTTCTCCTTTTGCTTCGCCACCACCATCGGGGGACATAATTTGCCAAAACATCGTATGATTAAGATCGCCGCCGCCATTATTGCGGATAGTGGTGCGAATATCGGCGGGTAAAGAGTCAAGATTTTTAATTAATTCTACTACTGTTTTTTTCTGCAATTCTGGATATTTTGCCACTGCCAGATTGAGATTATTAACGTAGGCTGCATGGTGTTTATCGTGATGAAATTGCATCGTTTCCTTATCAATATAAGGTTCTAGGGCATCATAGCTATAGGGTAGGGCAATAAGACTATAGGGACCGGTAGCGGCAAAAGCTGCAGAGTTAAAACCGGCAAGAGTGGCTGTGCCAAGGGTAGCACCTAAAAGATAAAGAAATTGACGGCGATCGAGAGACATATTCTCAGAGCAGATGTTCCGATGATCAATTATCCTATCGATCGGTGCCTTGGCAGACAAAAGTTTTAATTTTTACCTGTCCGCTATAAGATGTCAAATTTTTTGAGTAATTGCTGGGGAATTTTAAAAAAATTGTTTACCTAAAATTAAGAGTTAAATTTGGAAGGTTTCTAGAGCGCGTTTTTCCTCAAGTGGGGAGGGAAAAAATCCCATCCCCACACTTGTCAATTTATCGTTTTTGTTTGAATTGAGAAACGATGCCTAAAAGTCCTAAACCTAATAATCCTAAAATTGCCGAAGGTTCGGGAACCTTTTGGCCGGTCAGACTAAAGGCAAAATCCGTGTCACGTTGAAAGCGGCTCCCGAAAAAGTCTTGATAACCAACACCGTCGCCCTCACTGCTGGTGTACCATCCCCACTGGGGCGGAAATCCAAGACTAGGAACAATGGCCAGCCAATAGGTTGCACCAGCTTGGGCGAGGAAAGTGTTGGTCAAACTCGCACTATAACTATAGGTGAGACGGCCATTGTTGTCTGTGCCGATAAAAGTTTCCCCCGCATTCCCCGTTATCGTTTCCGAGAAAAGCAAAGAACCGGGCTGACCAGCGTTATTACCGAAAATAGAGAGGGCAAAGGAGGAGATGGGTGCTGCTGTTGGGGGATTAAAATAACCCCCCACCCAGTCAACACCATCAACTAAATTGTCACTGGAGAAACTAAAGTTGTCGTAAACAGTGGCAAAATTACCGAAAGAATTAGTATCATTTTGGGATGCGAACGAGCCGCCAGCGGGGAAGTTAGCAGCTTGGCTAAAGATAACACTCGCTTGGGCGGCTTGGAAAGGGGTTAGGATGGCTAGAGTTGCCCCCGCTACCAATAAGCAATGCTTACCCCCCCCACATTTTTGATTACTTTTGTTAATGTTTGCACCATAGAAAACTCTTCCTTGGTAAGTTTTCTTCGATTATATAATTGTATTTTTCAAAAGACTGGTACTGCCTGCTACCAATAAGCAATGCTTACCCCCCCCACATTTTTGATTACTTTTGTTAATGTTTTGCCCATGGAAACCTCTTCTTTGGTAGGGTTTCTTCGATTGTATAATTGTCTTTGCCTCTCTTGGATATTGGCTGAAAAATGTTCACAATGTCACATTATGGGCGCAAGCGTTGCGCCCCTACATTGCACAATCACCTAAAATACCTTTTAAGCAAGCCTTTATTACCATAAACGATAAAAACTTTTCAACAAATGCGGCGGAATTTTTAGATAATAACCAATAATTATTAATTGATTAACTAAGGTGGTTTTGCCAACTCCTAATTTTTGCCAACGTCTTGCCGAGGTAATCACCGGAGCAGAAACTATGGCTATTTTACCCCTTTTTTTCAATCTTTGTATTAATTCAAAATCTTCCATAATTGGTAACTCAGGAAAACCGCCCAAATCGGCAAAGATTGAGGCTTTTAAAAATATTCCTTGATCTCCGTAGGGAAGGGAAAGCCAGCGAGAACGCCAATTAACTAATTTTTCCACTAAACGCAGGGTTTTTTCCTCTCCATCAATTTTTAATTCAAAGGACCCCGCTACTATTCCAGATTGGGATAAAGTATCGATAATTTGTTCTTGAAATTCCTGGGGAAGTAAAGTATCTCCGTGCAGAAATAACAAAATATCTCCTTTCGCTATTTTAGCTCCTAAATTCATCTGTAAGGCACGACCTTTACTGGGGGAAATAATTACTTTCGCTCCCAATTGTTCGGCTATTTCTCTAGTTTTATCGGTACTTCCCCCATCGACAATAATAATTTCTACCCCCGCACCTATCTGTTTTAACGTTGCGGCAATTCTTAACTCCTCATTAAGAGTCGGAATGATAATACTAAGATAATTCATCAGGTTTTGCGCTAACTAAAGTCACAGGATTTAGGGGCGACCATCGGGTAAATTTTCCTACAGATACCGCGGGATTGACTGGGATGTGTAATAAGTAAGTAGTTATAATTAAATAGAAGATAGATTTTGCCTCTGATCCCCCCTGCCCCCTTAATAAGGGGGGTGCCGATAGGCGGGGGGCTCCCCCCTGCCCCCCTTGATAAGGGGGGTGTCTGACAACTTTTAACACCTACCTACTTAACTGTTTTTTCGGTAGAAAAGTTAAACATTGCTGCCAGTTCTTCAGAGTGGCTAAAGCTGGAGTCAAAAGTCGATACCAAATTAGGTTAAACTTCATCTTTATGGAAAGCGAAACTCTGTTCTAAGATAGGTGGGACAATGCCGAATATTAAAGGAGACGATGGTACGCTCAAAACCATCTTCAGCAATAGTAAAATTATCGCAGTGGTCGGGCATTCTGAGAAATCGAGTCGCGCCAGCTATCAGGTAGCCAAATTCCTGCAAGCGGTGGGTTATCGAGTCTATCCTGTCAATCCGATGGTCAAGCAAATTGACGGTCAAAGCTGCTATCCTTCTCTAGAGGCTATCCCCGAACCTGTGGATATTGTTAACGTTTTTCGTCATCCTGATTATTTACCTGAAATTGTCGAGTCAGCTATTGCTATTCGGGCTGCTACTCTTTGGACACAATTGAAAATTTATCACCCAGTTGCCGAAAAAAAGGCGATCGAGGCGGGTTTAAATGTAATTATGGATGCTTGTATCCAGATAGAATATCAGCGTCTATTTGCCTAAAACAAAACCCCACCATGGGTGGGGTTTCGGGTTTAATTTAGGAAATCCTAGAAGGTAAAGGTTCCGCGGAGAGTGCCAATCCACTCGTTACCAGTGCCTTTGAACTGTTCAGGTGCAGAAATCCAGATGACACCGGGGGTGATAGAAATATTGTCGGTGACTTGGTACTTGTAGAACAATTCAACGTGGTAGGGAACGATGTTAGATACTTTTAGACCCATTTCCCGGAAGCTTAAGTGACCGATGTAGGGCTGCGCACCAGCAAACAGACCTAAGATATTTCCTTCTTTACCCAAGTCGGGGAAGGCAATACCAGCACCGTAGGTCCACACTTCCGCATCACCGAGACCGAGTAAACGCACGGTGGAGTAGGAACCGAAGGCACTCAAGCTGGCGAAACCAATATCCACTGCACCGGTTAAACCGTAGCTATTGGATACTTTGGCTCCGAAGTTGAAGAAACCGACTTCATCCTGTAGGGTGACGCTATCAGGATCGTTGCCGTTGACGTTGAGCAGGGTATTTAACTGAGTTTGGGAAAGGTTAGCGGCGGAAGTACCCGTTACACCGAAGGAACCACCGTTACCGAAGATGGCGGTATCGGCACCTTGGTAAGCGTTAACGTAGGTGAAGCCGACGTTGAGGAAGTTAAAGAGGTTAGCGTTAATCTGTGCTAAAGCGGCGTAATCTCCGTTAAAGAGACCATTACCCGGGTTAGGATTGGCCGCAGAACTAGAGCCACCACCACCGGCTAAGTAACCCAAGGATAGGGAGGTCGGACCGACAATGCTTTGGAGGAAGCCTAACTGTAGGCTAACACCGGCCCCAGAACCACCACCGATACGATAGATGGGGTTTTCGGAAGCGAAGGTAGATAGCGCACCATTACCACCGTCGAAGTCTTCAAAGAAGGGATTAGTGGTGGGAACGAAGTCATTCCAAATACCGCCCCAAGCGGCAACATAGGTATTGAAGCGACCAAAATAACCTAAGTCAATCGGGGTATAGTAGGCCAACCAGTCGAGAACCACATTGCTACCGTTACCGGCCGCGGTCCAAGTTTGGAATAGGGAAGGGCTTTGCAGATTATCGAATCTGACGGAAGCGGGATCACCATTTTGTAGTGTGGTGGTCGATTTGTAATCAAATCCGAAGGGAGTGGCACTACCCGCCGCTAAACGAGTTTTCAGTACGTCCTGACCGGTGAAGCTCGTGTTTAACAGCAAACGAGCGCGGTATTGCATGGCGGCCTGGGAGGCGGGGCTACCAGCACCGACCGTATCGGTGACAGCGAAGATAACTTCCCCAGCTAATTTGGTGGTGGTGGAGAATTGGTTATTTTCGAGGAAAGACACCCGGCTTTCTAAGTTATCAACTCTAGCTCCCAAGGCCGCTAACTCAGCTTGGAACTCATCCATCAAGCGCTTGAGGGCATCTAAGTCTTCCTTGAGGACGTTGACACCATCTTGAATTAAACGTTCCATGACGTTTAAGCAAGCGTTTAAACCAGCCGCAAATTCCCAACGGGTTAAAGCTCGGTCGCCGCGGAAGGTGCGATCGGGATAACCAACAATACAACCATAGCGTTCAACTAAACTTCTTAAAGCCTCGAAAGCCCAAGCGGTGGGGGAAACATCCCGCAGTTGGTTAACGCTGGTGACTTGATCGATGGTGTTCCCCTGTACGGGTGCAACTTGACCTTCGTTACCGTACTGTTCGATCTGATTGAGTAATTCGCCAGTTCCTGCAGCGTTGTCCTGAACTTGAGCGATTTCTAGATTGTTAAATTCGGTAGAAACACTGGTAGATTTTGCGGGATCGAAGCTACTAGCATTAGCGGAAGCTACTAGGGTAGCCCCTAAAATCGCTGGGCTAACCAGCAATGATTTCCAGAACATTCTTAACATGATGGTTTTTTCCTCACACCTTATAGGTTGACTACACAGTTTGACGACGCATATAGCCTTTCTATTCTTTTGCCATTATACACAATTTAATTACTTAGGGAAAGATGCGATCTCATTTTTTTTCCCTTGACCAGTTGAAAAAGTGGCCACCCTGTCGCTCCTAACGGCACTTAAACAAAAACTAAAGTAGGTTAGGGTTTGCGGCAAAAAGTTTGTTGGTGGGGTTAGGAGTCAGGAGTCAGGAGTCTCCGAGTCAGTAGCTGGTCGTTTCAGGCTTTGTTGCCCTCTTTTTTGTACAATTTTTGTACTAAAAGAAGGATAATGCCAGGTTTTTGAAGGTTCCAATCCTATTTTCGCAGCATGAACATCGGATTTTAACAAGTCAAAAGCCTTATTTTAAAAGGGTTTTACCATTATTCAGCCAACCCTAGGTTAGAATCCTTGCAGAGAGAAAACTTAATCTCAAATAACAGGCTCATCTAGACGAGTCGGGCAAGGTTCTGTGATTTTGATAACGACGACTGGACTGGGTTGTTGTAAAGTTAATTGATGATTCCTATAGTGGCACTCTTAAATATGGAGTGATGCCTAATGGGCAAAACTTAGCGCCCACAAAAACAGGGACAAGACCATGAAAAAAAGAAAGATAGCCAATACACTGCGTAAAGCCTTGCTAGAAGATGGCAAGATGGAACGCGCTCTCTATGAATACGAATTAGAAGAACACATAGACTACTGGTACGAAGGTCTCAAGTCCGACCGGGATCAGCTTGTCTTTGCCGTCACGGAAAACTCCGGTCACGTGGCAATGGTATTGATTACGCCAGATAAAACTATCTACGTCAATGAGGAGGCTAGAGAGAAACTAGCTAAATTCTGGATAAAAGCTTATGAGAATAATATAAATCGATTAATTCCCATGATGGCAGAGAATTTGGCCAATGATATTATCTCGGTGACAGGCGTTAAAATGGTGTCCCCAAACCAGAAGCGACGCTGGGTTAGTTTGCGCCCGTAGAGTTAAAGTCAAGAAAGGCTCACTTAGGAAAAAATTGGTATTAGTTCTGGTTCTGGGGTTCCCAGATGACGGGAAACCCTCAAAAACTATCCGCCCTTACCAATTGCTCGGTAAGGGCGGTGTAGCGGGTCATCGGAATCGACACCAGACTGCCGGAAGGAACTCCAGCTAGTCTAAATCTTGTTTAGACGTGGGGTCTAGAGAACAGCCCCGGCGCACAGCCGGCTATTGTCGATTAGGAGACCCATGCTTTTACTACTTTCTACCATCGACATCACCTCCTGTATCCCTTAACGGATTGATTATCAAATTTATCTGCAACTAGCTTAACGCAGCTGTGCGGAAAAAATCAAGGCCGGCAGCTAAAAATTTTTTCGGCAGGCTTAGTTGGCCCCCAAAATGTAGGTGGAGATAGGAAGCGTGCAGATTCTTACCTTGCCACCCTTCGGCATTGATAGCACTTTTGGGGAATGCTTGCAGTTGATAAATCGGTGCGTCGCTCACCCCGCTTAATTGGGAGCGATGGAATTCATGGCCGCGCACTGGTTGACCTGCTTTGAGCAGGATCGTCTCCTGTTTGGCGATGGCTTGCCGATAACCTAGGGTTAATTTCGGGGACATTATAGCAGATTTGGGGATTATTTGCAACATAGAATGGTTTTTTTGCTCAAAATCAACTATTTTGTCACATAAATACATTAATCCCCCACATTCGGCGTAGGTGGGCATTCCAGAGGCGATCGCTTTTCTCACCTGGGTTAAGATAGGGGTGTTAGCCGCTAATTCTGGGGCAAAGATTTCGGGAAAACCGCCACCAAAGTACAACCCTTGCAGGTTTTCGGGCAAATTTGCCCCTTGCAAGGGACTCCAAAAGATTAATTCTGCGCCTAAATTGGCTAAAATATCGAGATTATCGGGGTAATAAAAGTTAAAAGCCTTATCTCTGGCAATACCGATACGGATAGGGGGAAAAAGCTTATTTGCTCCTGTGGGATTTTTCGGGTTCTCTTGGGGAGAAATAGTCAGTAAAGGCAAGAGAATGTCCCAATTAAAGCAGTTTTGGGCAATAGAAGCCAGTTGATCTTGCAGTTCCCTGATTTCTCCTAGTTCATCCCTGGGAACTAATCCTAGATGGCGATCGGGAATTGTCAGGGAATCTTGACGACGCAAAACCCCGACAATCGGCATATTGATCGATTCTAGGGCGGTTTGCAGTAATTGCAGGTGGCGATCGCTGCCAACCCGATTGAGGATAACTCCGGCTAGATGGAGATTTTTGTCTAAAGATTGATAACCGCGGACAATAGCGGCGACAGAGGTAGATAAACGACTACAATCGATAACTAACAGCAGAGGAAGCCCTAAAATACGGGCAATATGGGCGGTACTGGCATAATCGGGAAATTGAGTATCGCTTAATTGAATACCATCAAATAGCCCCATTACCCCTTCAATCAGAGCATAATCGACATTTTGACAATGTTGGGCAAAACAGGTTTTTACATAGTCTTCAGAAGTTAAAACCGGATCGAGATTGCGACAGGGGCGACCGGTAAAATAAGTATGGAACATGGGATCGATATAATCGGGCCCGACTTTAAAAGATTGCACTCGATCGCCACGACTGATTAAATAGGCCAAGATTGCCAGAGTAATCGTAGTTTTACCGACTCCGCTTCTTTCTCCTGCGATGATCATCGAAAATTTTGGGTCTGAAACCCCGTCGTTCTACGACGGCTTTACCGTCAAATATTAGCGCATTTACACGATATATGCTAGAATGCGGGATATGGAAAAAGCCTATTCTTACCGATTTTACCCCACACCAAAACAAGAGTCGCTATTGCGGCGCACTTTGGGCTGTGTAAGATTAGTTTACAATAAAGCTCTCCATGTCAGAACACAAGCATGGTACGAAAAGCAAGAAAGAGTAGGCTACGCTCAAACTTCTTCAATGCTAACCCATTGGAAAAAACAAGAAGAATTAAACTTTTGAAACGAAGTTAGCTGTGTACTTTTACAACAAGGGTTAAGACACCTACAAACAGCTTTTACTAATTTCTTTGCTGGTCGTACTAAGTATCCTAACTTTAAGAAAAAACATCAGGGAGGAAGTGCCGAATTTACCAAATCTGCTTTTAAATTTAAAGACAAACAAATCTATTTAGCTAAATGCACAGAACCTTTACCTATT